>CAIWAJ010000267.1:0-7788 GCA_903910565.1 uncultured Rhodospirillales bacterium | reverse complement strand
GGCAGACTGACACAGCAGCCAACGCTCCTCACGAGCACGCTCATACACCACGTGGTGGGACACGATCGCCTGATGGACAACTGTCGGCAACAACCAGAAACTGAGGGGACGCTTGGCGGTCGACGATCGTCGGCAAGGCTGATGAATTATCCGGGTTAGGTTGCTGATTGGCGGAGGCCATTGAACACGCTTTGTAGCGTCCGGAAACGTCAGATTTCCGCCAATGTCAGGGATCTCCCGATGTTGTCGGGGATTCGAACAATAATTGACAGTTCCCAACAGGCTTTCGCCGGCGAGATGTGCGTTTATTCATCTCAAGGAAACCACCTCGTTGGGATTTCAAAAATGCGTATCCTGCTCGCCCAAGGTCACAGCGCCGAAGCCAAAGCCACCATCGCCCTGCTGGGCGAAGCCGGCGGAATCGTTGATCATGTCCGCACCGGGCGCGATGCGCTGATGTATCTCCAGACCTATGAATACGACATCGTCGTGCTCGACCGCTCGCTCGCCGACGGTGACGGCGGTGACGCGCTCCGCCGCTTCCGTGCCCAGGGCTTCAACACCCCGGTGCTGATGCTGGCCGATTTCACCTCCGGCCGCGCCCGTGCCCAGGCGCTGCGCGCCGGTGCCGACGACCTGCTCTCCAAGCCCTACGATCCCGAGGAATTCTCCGCGCGCGTCGAGGCGGTGGTGCGTCGTCGCAACGGCTTCGCCCGGTCCGTGCTGCGGGTTGGCCCGCTCGAAATCGACATGGCCAGCCGCGAAGTGCGCATCGACGATCAGCCCCTCGCGGTCACCCGCAAGGAATACGCGATCCTCGAGCTGATGGCGCTGCGCAAGGGGCGGGTGATCCCCAAGCAGAACTTCCTCGACCACCTCTACACCGGCCTCGACGGCCCCGAGACCCGGGTGATCGACGTGTTCATCTGCAATCTCCGCAAGAAGCTGGCGAACTGGGGCTTCGGCAACCTGATCGACACCGTTCGTGGCCACGGCTACATCATGCGTGACTTGGCAGACGTGCCGGCGGCGGTGGTGCCGCTCCCCGCGATCGCCCGCCAAGCCCAGCCCGCGCCCCTTCGCGCTGTCGGGTGATCCGCGGACGGTAATGGATCGACACCGCGGCGCCAGCCGGCCCGCTGTGTCGGAAGTGAGTTGGATTGGGGTGGGCTGCAGAGCGGCCCCGGTCCGGTCCTGGCCCGGCACCCGGAGACGGGATGCCGGGCGATGTTGCTTCATTCTGCCGTGGCCGCAATAATCAGCGGTCCCAAGGGGAAGAAGATGTGAGTGTGCTGATCTCCCCGAGCGCGCTGCGACGCCGCATTCAGACGCTGACCGGGGTCTCCTGCCCGGTGTGCCTGCTCGCCGTGATCGTCGCTGTCGCGCTCGTTGGTATTTCCACCGGCGCGGTGCTGCTCGATCGCGTGCGCGCGCAGCAGCAGGCGGCGCTCGCCGCCAAGGGGATCGTCGACATTGCCCGCCAGCGCACGGTCGACCTGTTCGTGCGGCTTGAAAGCATTGTCCGCGCGGTCGAGGATTCGGCCAGCGCCAGCGTGACCACCGATGCCGGGCGAAGCCAGGTTGAGGCAGTGATCGCCCAGCGCCGCCGCGCCGAGCCGCGCTTGATCGCCTTATATCTGCTCGATGCGGCCGGAGGCGTCGTCGCCGGTTCCACCACCACCGCCACCCGTGCCGGCACCATCGTGCCGGCCTGCCTGCATGATGACCGGCCTGACGCCGAGCAGGTCGCGCTGCGGGCCTTCAGCATCGAGCAGTCGGGCGCCGGCGCCCTGCGCGGCATCTGCGTCGCCCGCGGCCTGCGCCGCGATGGCTTCAGCGGCTCCGTGCTCGCCGTCGTTGCCGCCGATCTGCTCGCCGGGCAGTTCGCCGATCTCAGCATCGGCGCGCATGCGTCGATGGCACTGCTCGACGACAACAGCCGCCCCCTCGCGCTGATCGCCAGTGGCCAGCCGGTGATAACCAATCCCGGCGCGGCCTACCGCCTGCCCGACTGGGACTCGGTGCTACGCGGCCAGACCACTGATCCGGCCACCGGCAGCATCGTCGAGGCCCGCCGGATCGATTCGCCCTTCGGCGCCATCGTCGCCATCATGATCCCCTCCGAGGACGCGCTCGCGGTATGGCAGGCGCGCACTTTGCTGATCGGCAGTTCGACGGTGATCGTGCTGATTTTCATGGCCCTCGCGGTCATCGCGGTAAAGACGTGTGAACGCCGCGAGCGCGACCGGCTCGATCGCCTGGCCGGCTTGACGCTGGATATGCGCAGCGGGGTCGACGCCATCGCCACCCAGGATCGCGTCGTGACGCTGGCCTGTGAGCAACTCGGCTGCGTCCTCGTGCCGTTCGAGACCAACCCTTCGGCCCAACTCGCGCGCCCGCCGGAACTGACGCTCCCCGGCTCGGAGCTGGTGCTCGTCGGCCGCGCCGCTCTGAGCAAGCGCGACGGGTCGCGATTCTCGGTGGCTGACTTGACGTTCCTCACCGTTCTGTCTCGCATCGGTGCGATCCAGGTCGGCTCGGCCGGACGGATCGCGGAAACCCAGACGGCGATCGACACGCTGCGCAGCACGGCGGAATCCTATCGCGCTGGCATGGAGGCGGTGCTGCTCGAAATGCCGGACGCCACCTTCACCCTCGATGGCGATTGGCGCTTCGTCAGCAGCAACCGCAATGCCGACCGGGTGTTCGGCGAATATGCCGAAGACATCAAGGGGCGGGCGATCTGGGAGGTGTTCCCCGAGCTTGAGGGCACCATTTTCGACACCGAATGTCGCCGCGCCCTGGCCGGCCGCCATTCGGCCGAGTTCGAGATGAAGTGGCTGCGCAACGAGACCTGGCTGATGGTGCACGTGCACCCCCGCGGCAATGGCCTCGTCGTCTATATGCAGGACATCAGCCGCCAGGTCGCTACCGACGACAAGCTGCGCCAGGCCGCCAAGATGGAAGCGATCGGGCGGCTGACCGGCGGCATCGCGCATGACTTCAACAACTTGCTCACCGTCATTCTCGGCAATATCGAAATGCTCGACTTCGAGCTGCCCGAGGCCGGCGAATCCCGCGAAATGCATGACCAGATCCGCCGCGCGGCGCAAAGTGCCGCCGAGCTGACGCATCAGCTGCTCGCCTTTGCGCGCCGTCAGCCGTTGTCGCCGAGCGAGGTGGACGTCTCGCGCCTGGTCATCGGCCTCGATGGGCTGCTGCGTCGCACCCTCGGCACCAATGTCACACTCGACATTCGCTGCGCCCCCTCGCTTTGGCGGGCCAGGGTCGATCCTACGCAGTTGGAAAACGCCATCGTCAACCTGGCGATCAATGCGCGCGACGCGATCCCGAGCGGGCGGGCCGGGCGGCTGGTGATCGACGCCAATAATATCGTCATCCGCAAGACCGACATCGACCAATGGGGCGAACTGCGCCCCGGCAATTACGTGGTCATCTCCGTGACCGATAACGGCACCGGCATCCCGCGGGACCTGCTGGGCAAGGTGTTCGAGCCGTTCTTCACTACCAAGCCAGCGGGGCGGGGCACCGGGCTTGGGCTGGCGATGGTCTATGGATATGTCAGCCAATCCGGCGGCCATGTCCGGATCGTCAGCGACGAAGGGCGCGGCACCACAGTTCGTGTTTATCTGCCTGGCCTGGGTGAACAGGCGCGCTCGGACGCGCCGCCTCCACCGGCACCCGTGCCGGTGCGCCCGGCCGAGGAGCCGCCGGTGCCTCAGGCGCATGGCGAGCGGATCCTGGTGGTCGAGGACTCGGAAATGGTCCGCGGTTATACTCAGAACGTGCTGACCAGCCTGGGCTACGAGGTGATCAGCGCCTCCGATGGCGGTGAAGCGATGGGCTTGATCGAGCGTGGCCTGCGGCCGGATCTGCTGTTGACCGACGTGCTTTTGCCCAATGGCATGGACGGGCTGGCGGTTGCGGAGCACGTGTTGAAGAAAGTGCCGGGGGTGCCGGTGATATATATGTCCGGCTATGTCGAGAATATCGACATCCACAAGTCGCGCCTCGACCCCCATGTCAACCTGCTGCTCAAGCCGTTTCGCCGTGCCAGCCTCGCCAGCATGGTCCGCGCGCGGCTCGACAGCGCGGAGGTTCGCTGAGAACCGATGACGATATCACTCACGGGTTCGCGATATCGAGACGACGTGAAAATTGTTAATAACAGATATTTGCGCGGCGCCGCTCAACCATGTTAATGTGTAGTCCATGAGTTCATCTGGCCTCACCGCGAACGTTGACTCGGACCTCCTGAAGGAGCCGTCGGTGTTGCTCGTCGAGGATGACCCCGACGTCGCATCGACCATCCGGCGTTATATCGAGCGCAACGGCATCAAGGTCGATTGGGCGCGCAACGGGGCGGAGGCGATCCAGCTCAAGGAGAGCGCCAAGCCGGATATCGTGCTGGTCGACCTCACGCTGCCCGACGTTGATGGCAGTCAGCTCGTGAAGAAATTCGCCGCCCAGCAGGATTGCGGGGTGATCGTGGTGTCCGGCCGGTCCGACGAGATCGAGCGGATCGTCGGTATCGAGCAGGGTGCCGACGACTATGTGACGAAGCCGGTCCCGCTGCGTGAACTGCTGGCCCGTATTCGCGCCGTGCATCGTCGCGCGGCCCGCGCCGCCGTGGTACAGGCGCCGATCGTGGCGGAGCCGCAGCAGGCGGTGGCGCCAGCGACCGAGATCATGCTTGGCTCGACCCGGGTTGATCTCCGTCGGCGCACCGCGATGAGCGCGCAGCAAACGCCGATCCATCTGACCTCCGCCGAATTCTCCGCGCTCGAGCAACTCGTCGAGGCGATGCCGGAGCCGGTATCGCGCGAGAAGATCTGCAGCCACGCCTTGCGCCGGGCCTTCCATGTCGCGGATCGCGGGGTTGACCAGTTGATCCTCGGTTTGCGCCGCAAACTCTTCGCCGATAACATCGCGTTGAGTGTCATCGTCTCGGTGCGCGGCCAGGGCTACGCCATCGCGGGTGACCGCGAATTGCTGGCGGTGCGGCCGGCTTAACGCAACCCTGACGCTGACTGCGGCACTTCTGGTCGGCCGCGTCGCGATTCTGCGCTCCGCGGGCGGAGTGCCTGCATGTCACCACAGCGAACCCCCTTTCGGCTTGCCTTCGGCGCCGCCCTGGCGTTGGCTGCGGTTTGGCCGGCGGTGGGGCGGGCCGAGCAGGCGGTGCCGAGCTGCCAGGAGGCGGCCGGCGAGGCGGAGCGGGACTGGAACCTGCCGGCCGGGATGCTGGCCGCCATCGGCCGGGTCGAGAGTGGGCGGTCCGTGCCGGGGGGGAGCCTCGCCTGGCCATGGACCATCAACGCCGCTGGGCGGGGGCAGCATTTTTCCAGCAAGCAGGAGGCGATGGTCGCGGTGGCGACGTTGCAGTCCCACGGGATCCGCTCGATCGACGTCGGGTGTTTTCAGATCAACCTCTCCTATCATCCCGGCGCCTTCACCTCGCTTGATGACGCTTTCGATCCGCGCAGCAATGCGGCTTATGCCGCGCGGTTTTTGACCGATTTGCGCAACCGCGCCGGGTCCTGGGACGCGGCGATCGGTGGCTATCACTCGGCCAGCGCGGGCAAGGGGGATGCCTATCGCGCCCGCGTACTCGCCGCCTGGTCCGATGCGCCGCGGGCGGGGACAATGGCCGCGGTGACGCTCCCGCCGGCCGGGGGGGCGATGCTTCCCGTGGTGCATGCCGGCCCGCCGCCCACCGCGGCCGGTGGCAAGGCGGTGGTGTGGCAGGTGGCCTCGCAGGCCATGGGCATTCGGGTATGGAACGCGGCACCGGCGGCGCCGCGTGATCCCTTCGCATCCTCCTTTCCGCCGGTGCGGCCGCTGGTGGTGGCAGCCCGCTAGGCGCGCGTCAGCGCCAGGGTTCGACCAGGATTTTCGCGTGTTTCTCGGGGTTTCCGAGGTCCTGGAAGGCCTGGGCGACGCCGTCGAGGCCGACTTTGCCGGTGATCAGGGGGGTGACGTCGATCAACCCCTCGGCGATGTGGTGCAGGCTGTCGGCGAATTCCTTGGGGCTGTAGGCCAGCACGAACTGCACGTTCAATTGCCGGACAATACCGAAGAAGGGCTCGAAACTGTCGGTCTCCATGCAGACGCCGACGACGACGATGCGGGCCCATTCCGGGGCGCCGAGCATCATCTGCTGGATCACGCCAGGCACGCCCACGCATTCGAACAGCACCGCCGGACGGCGCTTGAGGGCATTGCCGAACAGCATCTCGTAGCGATCGCCGGTGAAACCGGCGGGGGTGGCGACTTCGCTCCAGCGCTTGTAGGGGGAGGTCGCCGCGGGATCGACTACGATGTCCGCCCCCATCTTCTCCGCCAGCGCGCGGCGGGCGGGGGAGAAATCGGCGGCGATGATCGGGCCGATGCCCTTGATCTTGAGCCCGGCGATCACCGCGAGCCCGACCGGGCCGCAGCCGATGACCAAAGGCACGTCCTCCTTGGTGAGGCGGGCATGCTCGACGGCGTGCCAGCCGACCGCCATGGTCTCGGTCATCGAGGCCGCTTCGGCCGATAAGCCGTTGGGCACCGGCAGCAGCATGCGTTCGGCCAAGGTGAAATACTCGGCATAGGCGCCGGGGGCCTCGGGGTTGTAGCTGATCCCCTGCACCGCGCGGCCATCGACGGTGAGCGGCATGGAGACTACCCGCGTGCCCGGCTTCAGCGCGCCGGCATTGCCCTGGCCATGCTCGACAATTTCGCAGCAGAACTCATGGCCCATGACGATGTCGCGGTCGGGGTCCATGGCGAAGCGGCCGCCGGAGCGGCGGGCGACGTCGGCGAAGGCGCGGGGGAATTTGGCGGCGTGGAGGTCCGAGCCGCAAATACCGCAGCATAAGGTCTTGACGAGTACCTGGCCCGGCTTGGGGGCGGGTGTTGGCATGTCGTCGACGATGATGCGGTCCTTGCGGAAAATGGCGGCACGCATGGCGAGTCTCCCCTTGGGTTTTGTCTGGTGTAAGGAAAGCGCTTCTTTTTGAAAAAAGAAGCAAAAACTTTTTGTCCCGTTGGCTTTGGGGAGGTGGGCGTGCCGGGGTGTTTGGCGGTTTTGCTATTTCAGTAACTAATCGTAACAAAATAGGCGCAATTCTCCCGTGCGCTTAAAGTGCCCGTTCGTCTTCGCTGTTTGCGCGAGACGGGGCCGAGATCGGGCATGGGATGGGCGCTTGCAGGGCTTTGCGCACGCCCCGGCCCTCGGGGCGCGGCAGCAGGGCGCGATGCGGGGGACCCGGCGGTGGGGGGGCGGCGCGGTTTGCGCGGGCTGGCGGTGTGGGGCGGACGGATTTCGCCCGTCCGTGCGCTGCGGCGGCGGCGCGGGGGGTGGTTGGCCGGGGTGACAGGAGGGGCGGGCGGGGCGGCGGCGAGGCGGTGCATGAGGGCGGCGAAATCCTGGCCCATGCGGTGCATCTGCGGCCAGAACGCGCGGCCACCGGGGAGAAAGCGCCAGAACCAGGACGGGCCGGCAATGGCGGCGATCAGCGCGCACACGGCCTCGGCCAGACGGACCGCGGGATGCGGCTCGCCTTGGGTGGGCTCGGGGGATGTGATCGCGTTGGTCATGACGACGATATTAGTTGAACAAACATTCGAGGTCAAGGAGAATTTTCTAGGTGATGTAAGATTTTTTGCGAAGGGTGGGGAAGGGAAGGAAGCGCTTCTTTTTTGAAAAAAAGAAGCAAAAAACTTCTATTCCAATGGCTTGTACCGCTTCGGCCGCGCCGAGGAGGCAAGTCAACGGCGGCG
>CAIWAJ010000266.1:0-6136 GCA_903910565.1 uncultured Rhodospirillales bacterium | reverse complement strand
CGCGCACCAGGGCGGCGAGCGCGCCGGCGATCACCGCGGCGAGGAAGGCGAGGATGAGGAATTGCCGCTTGGTCGGAGGTGCCGGGGCGAATGGCACGTTGGCCAGTGAGATCAGCTCGGCATCGGGCTGCTGGATGTCGCGCTCATTGGCGGTGCGCTCCGAGCGATTGAGATAGTCGGTGTAGACCGCGCGCGCCGCCGCCGCCTCGCCCTCCAGTTCGCGCAGCCGGATTTCGGACTTGTTCTGCCCGGCGACCTGGGATTGCAGCTCGACCAGCGCGGCCTTCAGCGTGGCTTCGCGGGCGCGGGCGGCATTCACCTCGCTGTCGAGCGCGCCGGCGATGCGGCTCATCTCCTGCTGGGCCCGCGCGCGCACTTCGCGCCGCTCCGCCCGCACCCCCAGCAGCACCGGCGATGCGTCGGACTGGTTGAGCGCGAGGCTCGCTTCACGCACGGACAGCTCGGCCTCCTGGGTGCGCAGCCGCTGGATCAGCGGCGAGGCGACCACCAGCGGGACCGCCGAGAGATCGCCGGGGTTGCGGCGGATTTCGTCAAGCGCCGATTCGCGTTGCACGCGCTCGGAGGTGGCGGTGACGAGCTGGGTATTGAGCTGCACGAGCTGCTGGCTGGCCACCGTGCCGCGGCGTGCGCCGGTGCTGTCGAGCCCGTTGTCCTCCACCAGGCCGGCCTGCTCGCGGAACGCCGCGACGGCGCGCTCGGCGTTGCGCAGCTTTGCCTGCATCGGTGCCAGCCGCTCATCGAGCCAGGCGTTGGCGCGAGTGACAGCGCGATCCTTCAACTCGCGGTTGAAGTCGAGATAGGTGCGGGCATAGGTGTTGGAGATGCGCGCCGAGAGTTCCGGGTCATCGGTGCGCACGGCAACGCCAATTACGTAGGAGCGCCCATCGTTGTTGATGATCAGTTTCTCGCCCAGCAGTGACTGGGTGACGAGGCGGATCTTCTCGTCCTCGCTGTAAGGGGCGCGTGGCGGCGTGCCGAAGCCGAACAGCTCCATCACCGAATTGAGGGTGGCCTGCCACTCCGGCTGCGCCTGGCTTAGGACCGGCGCGAATTCGCGCTCATGCGTGAGGTCGAGCCGATTGACCACCTGCTCAGCCAGCGCGGGCGAGCGCAGGATATCGACCTGGGTGCGCACCTCGATCACCTCGGACTGCGATCCGGTGACGAAGGCCTGGAGATCGGACAGTTTGTTCTTGCGGGTGTCGACCAGCACCAGCGAGACCGCCTCGAAGCGCGAGGGAAGCGTCAAGATGCGCGGCACCGCGGCCAGCAGCAACGCGACCATGACGAGCAGCATGGTGACGCGGCGGCGCCAGATGACGTCGAACAGCCGGAAGGGCGAGACGAATTCCGGCGGCCGCGTGTCTCCCGCCGGTCGGCTCGCGTCCAGCAGCAGCGGGTCATCGGGGTGAGTGAGGGACATACGGCGGCCTACATCGCGCCGCGGCGCAGCAGCACAGTCGGCACGGTTTTCAGCAGGATCACGATATCCTGCCACAGCGACCAGTTGCGCACATACCAGCCGTCGAGATGCACCTTGCGGGCATAGGAGGTGTCGCTGCGGCCGCTGACCTGCCACAGCCCGGTGAGCCCCGGCCGGACGGCGATGTAGAACGAGATTTCGTCGCTGTAGCGCGGGATCTCCTTTTCGATGATCGGCCGCGGGCCGACCAGGCTCATATCCATGCGGAAGACGTTGATGAGCTGCGGCAGTTCGTCGAGACTGGTGGCGCGCAGGAAGCGGCCCACCGCGGTCACTCGCGGGTCATTGCGCAGTTTCTGCGAGGCGGCCCACTCGGCCGCGGCCCGCGGGTCCCGCGCGAGCGTCTCGCGCAGTACCTGGTCGCCGTTCATCACCATGCTGCGAAATTTGAGGCAGCCGAACATCCGCCCACCGAGCCCGACGCGCGGCTGGGCGTAGAACACCGGCCCGCCATCGCGGCGGATCAGCGTGGCCACCAGCAGGAAAAGCGGGGCCAGCAACAGCAGCAGGAACGCCGCACCGCCGACATCCATCGCCACCTTCGCCGCCCGCGCCACCGGCCAGCTCGCATTGGTGCGGTAGGAGAGGAGCACGACGTCAAAATTGACGAAAACCTGCGCGTGGTAGCCCGGTGTCGGCAGCCCTTCGAGGCTTGGCATGACAGCGAAATCAACGTGTTCCCGCACCAGGGCCGCCACTTTGCGCCGCGGCATCTGGAACGGCTCGTCGCCAGGCGCGCACACCAGGAACCCGGCATCGAAACGCGCCAGGATGGCGGCGAAGGATGTGCTCTCTGGCGCCTCGACAATTGCCTCGAGCGGCACGCGGCCGGCGATCTCATAGCCCATCGAGCGGTCCGACAGCAGGGCGGCCTGGGCGAGCCGGGCGGCGCTGACGTCACCGGCGACCAGCACCCGCCGTTGCCACAGGCCGAGTGCGTTCAGCGCCTCGCGCGTCAGTAGACGCATCAGAATGAACGCCACCGGCATCAAGACCCAAATCCATACGAACCAGGAGCGCGAAATCGTCTGCTTCAGCAGGAATTGCAGAAACGTGTCGAGCAGCATGCCGCCGAGACAAACCTTCAGAATGTCGGCGGTGGCGTTCCAGAACAGCAGCCGACGGACATAGTGGCCGCGCTGATAGAGCCAGCCGAGCATCAGACCGGCGATGGCGGTGAAATCATAGATGCGGAGCGTCGCCTCCTCGGGAGTTACCAACCACCAACGGCCGAACACCACCTGGTTGGACATCCCCGCGGCATAGAAGCCAATCACGAAGGCGAGCATGATGGCGGCGAGGTCGGAAAACAGGATTGCGTAGCTCCACGACATCGAGGTCGCGCGCCGTACTGGGCGGGCCCCGATCGTGGGGTCCTGCAACTCCATGATGCCGGCGGCCATGGCGCTTCCCGCCAAAGCCTCGGTTCCCCGCATTCGTCGCAAGACGTTCAGCACGCTCACCCAGCCCCGGAATTTCTTCGTCAAATGCACCACGTCACGATGAGTCGCGGCAATATGAGATTTACATAATTTATGACGCGAAACGCCGAATCGATCTGCTATGGCAGATCAACGCCGTCACCGACCCATCAGAGAACATTGACAGAAATTTCACGCTCGGCCTCACATCGCCAACGTCTGCTCCTCCCCCTCGCCGCCCTCGGGGTGTTGGCCGCATGTGGCGGGGCGATGGCGGATCTCGTGGATGCTTACTTTCCTCCAGGTATCATCGGCTGGGATGCCAATGTCGGCATCACCGTCACCAGCCGCGAGCATAAGGCGACCGACCCGGCCGGCGTGCATGTCGGCAATTTCACCATTCGCCCGCAGATCGCTTTCGGTGCCGGCGTCGACAGCAATCCGTTGTTCGTCTCCCGCGCCCGCGCGGCCGCCCTGTTCCAGACCACCGGTTCGATTGCCGCAAGCTCCAACGGCTCAACCGACACGCTGAGCGGGCTCATCACCTTCGATGACACACGCTATCCCGCGCTCGCCAACCAATCCGCCACCAACTGGTCGGCCTCGCTCGGCAAGGTGTTCAATTTCGCCACTGACCGGCTTGCCGTGACCGCCACCCACCTCGCACTGCACCAGACCGCGCGCGACCTCAACTCGGCCTTGCTCGACCAACCCGGCGCCTACGGCGTCAACAACCTGCGGGTCACTTTCACCGCCGAGCGCGGCCGGTTCACCTTCACGCCGCAGTTGCAATATACCGGCTACCGCTACGATGATGTGCTGATATCCGGCGCCAATGTCTCGCAGGGCTATCGCGACCGCGACATTGTCGATGGCGAGCTTGGCACCAAGTTCAGCCTCGCCCTGCTGCACGATATCGCTGTCGTCCTGCGCGGCGCCTCGATCCAGTATCGCACCTCCCAGCCCGGCCTGCCCAAGCCCGATGCCACCACCGTCTCGGTCCTCGCTGGGCTTGACCACGCGACTTCCGCAGTGTGGCGGTATCGCGTCCTCGCCGGCGTGCAAAGCCGGCAATCCAGCAGCCCGGCGGTGAAGGCGCGCAGTTCCCCGGTGGTTGAGGCCAACCTCATTTACATGCCATCGGGCCTGACCACGGTGGGCTTAACCCTCACCCGCGCGGTGCAGGACGCCGCGGGAGAATTCGCCGCTGCCTTCACCTACACCGAGGCGCGGCTGTCGGTGGATCACGAACTCACGCGGGACATCCTGCTGCATGCCCATGCCGGCGTGCAGCGGGCGGAATACGAGCAGTCCTCGGCCAGCGAGACCGTCGAAAATGCAGTGGCCTCGGCGACCTGGCTGATGAACCGCAACATGCGGCTCATCGGCAGCTACAGCTATGTCAGCAAGCAGCCGACCATCGGCGGCGCGATCACCGAGAGCATTGCGATGGTGCGTCTCCAACTCGGGCTGTAAACGTGCCATTCTGCGTGCGCCACCCGGTCCGGAGACGCTGATGCCATCGACCCCACGCCTAGGCCGCCGATTGCTGCTGGCCGCCCTGCTGCCGCTCGCTGGCTGCGGCGGGCGCGGGCGTGATCTGCCGCCACTGCCGCCGCTGCCGAGCCAGGCCTACAAGCTCGGCCCAGGCGACCAGATCCGCATGATCACCTTTGGCGAGGATGCGCTGTCGGAAATATTCCGCGTCAGCGATACGGGAAGCCTCGCCTTGCCGCTGCTCGGCGCGGTGCCGGCCGAAGGACAAACCACGGACGAACTGGCGGCTCGCATCGCCGGATTGCTGAAGACCCGCAATTTGCTGCGCAACCCCAGTGTTTCGATCGAGGTGACTGAGTATCGCGCACTTTTCGTGCTCGGCGAGGTGAGCCGGCCCGGCCAGGTGACCTACCAGCCCGGGATGAGCGTGCTCTCGGCCATCGCGGTGGCCGGCGGTTTCACTTATCGCGCCGTGGAGGATTTCGTCGGCATCACCCGGGTGATCGACGGAAAGCCTTTCCAGGGCCGAGCGGCACCGACCACGCTGCTGGCGCCGGGAGACATCGTCACGATTTTTGAGCGGTATTTTTAGAAAGCAATTCTTTTTTGAAAAAAAGAACAAAAAAACTTCTATCCGTTTAGATCGTAATATCCCCGGGCATCCGTGATCCAAGAGAATGAAAAGTTTTTGCTTCTTTTTTCAAAAAGAAGCGCTTGCCTCCTTCCTTCTCACGGCCCGCAATTGACCACCCCCATCTCGGCCAGCGCCTCACGGATCGCCCCCAGCGCGCCGTTCATCTCGGCGGCGCCGAGGCGGCCGATGCAGCCGATGCGGAAGCTCTCGGCCACCGTCAGCTTGCCCGGGTAGATCACGTAGCCGGCCGCTGCCAGACGGTCATAGAAGGCCGGGAAGTCGAACTTCGGGTCGGCAGGCATGCGCACGGTAACGATGATCGGCGCTTGCAGCGCGTCCGGCAGCAGAGTCTCGAAGCCCATCTCGCGCAGCCCGTTGACCAGGATGTCGCAGTTCGCCCGGTAGCGCCCTCCGCGCCCGGCCACGCCGCCCTCGTCGAGGAATTCGGTGATCGCCTGGTCGAGCGCGAGGATGCAGTGCACTGGCGGGGTGAAGCGCCACTGGCCGGTTTTCTCCATCGCCACCCACTGGTCATGCAGGTCGAGGCTCAGCGAGGGCGCGTTGCCCTGGCACTCCGCCAGCGCGGATTTGCGGGCGAGGCAGAAGCCCATTCCGGGCGCCCCTTCCAGGCATTTGTTGGAGGAGGCCACCACGGCGTCGAACATGATCTCGCGCGCATCGACCTCGAGCGCCCCGAAGGCGCTCATCGAATCGATCAGCAGCCGCCGCTTGTGGCGGGCGACGACGGCGCCGATCGCGCCGATCGGGTTCAACACGCCCGAGGTGGTCTCGCAATGCACTACCGCGACATGGGTGATCGCGGGGTCGGCGGCGAGGCGCGCATCGAGCGCCGCTGGGTCGCACGGGACGTCTTCCGCGGTTTCCTGCGCCTCGGCGTCGCGGCCGTAATAGGCGCACATCTTGAGCATGCGGGTGCCGTAGGCGCCGTTGACCAGCACCAGCAGCTTACCGCCTGGGGGTACGAAGGTGCCGATCATCGCCTCCACCACGAAGGTGCCGCTGCCCTGGAGCGGCACGCAGACGAAGTCATCCCCGCCATGGATGATGTCGACCAGCCGG
>CAIWAJ010000265.1:0-1840 GCA_903910565.1 uncultured Rhodospirillales bacterium | reverse complement strand
GCAAGGCAGCCTGACCGGCTCGCTCAATGATCTGCGTGACGTGCTCGAACTCGCCCGCTCCGGCAAGCTCAAGCCGTCGCTGATCATCGAGCGGCCGAAGACCGAGGCGGATGCGGCGATGCGGGACCTCGAGGCCGGCCGCGTCACCGGCCGGCAGGTGCTGATCGACAGCTAGACATTGCCATTCCCATAGCGCCAGACTCACCCGGCCGGGCGGTTCCGGCGCGAAGGGGCTTGGATGTCACAGAACGATCCGGTGAAAACGGCGGTGCGCACGCTCGACGTGTTCGAGGTGTTCGCTGCCGTGCGCGGGCCGCTCACGCTGACCGAGCTTGCCGCGAAGCTGGGCTCGCCGGTCTCCAGCACTCATGCCCTGGTCCGCACGCTGCAACAGCGCGGCTACGTCTATATTCTTGACGCGCGCAAGCGGGTCTACCCGACCAAGCGCCTGCTGATGATGGCGCAGCAGATCGCGCTCAATGATCCCGTGCTCGAGCGCATCGGCCCGGTGCTCGCCGCCTTGCAGGCGGATACCCAGGAGACCGTGATTCTCGGCAAGCGGCAGGGCAGCGCCATCACCTATCTCGAGGTGCTGGAAAGCCGCCAGACCATCCGCTACGCCGCCAGCCCCGGCGATGTAAAGCCGCTGCATTCCAGCGCCATCGGCAAGGCAATGCTGGGCCTGTTGCCGGAGGCCGAGCGGGCGAAGCTGGTGCGCGGGCTGGAGCTGCCCGGCGTGACCACCGCCACCATTCGGGATCCCGACGCCCTCCTGGCCGACCTCGCCGAGGGCGCGGCGCGCGGCTTTTTCATCACCCGCGGCGAGAACGTGCCAGATGTGATGGCGATCGCGATCTCCCGCATCGTCGGCGACGAGCCGTACGGGGTGGCGGTGGCCGGGCCGATCGCGCGCATCGAGGCGCATGCGGCGGCGATTTTCACGGCTCAGCGCAAGGCCGGCGACGGGCTGAAGGCGATCGACGCGGAACTGCGGGGCGATTGACACAGCGGATTGTCTTTTCGATATACCGAAGTTAAATTCCATATTCTGAAAGCGCTGCGCCCAGCGCCCATCAACAGGGGGTCCGCAATGGCGGCAGTCGCGTTCGATATCAAACCCGTCGCCGGGGCGCTTGGCGCCGACATCACCGGCATCGACCTCGCCGCCGGGTTGGACGATGCCACCGTCGCGGCGCTCCGCAAGGCGCTGCTCGACCATCTCGTGATTTTCGTCCGCGATCAGTCGCTGACCCCGGCGCAGTTCTCCGCCTTCGCGCGTCGTTTCGGCGAGCCGATCGCCTATCCGCTGGTCAAAGGGCTCGATGACCACCCGGAGATCATCGCGGTGGCCAAGCTCGAACATGAGCGGGTGAATTTCGGTGGGGTCTGGCACTCCGACACCACCTATCTTGAGCAGCCCCCGATGGGTTCGCTGCTGCTCGCCCGCGAGTTGCCGCCCTATGGCGGCGATACGCTGTTCGCCAACCAATACCTCGCCTACGAAACCCTTTCGCCGGGCATGCGGCGCTTCCTCGATGGCGCCAAGGGTGTTTCCAGTTCCGCCAAGGCCGACGTCTCGCGCACGCGGGAGGACCGCGTGAAGTCCGACGGTACCCAGCAGGCGCGCCAGGAGTTGAACGCCGAGCACCCCGCCGTGCGCACCCATCCGGAGACCGGGCGCAAGGCGCTGTTCGTCAACACCGCGCACACCACCCGCTTCGCCGATATGACCGCCGAGGAGAGCGCGCCGATCCTCAACTACCTGTTCCAGCATCAGATCCGCCCGGAATTCACCTGCCGGCTGACCTGGCGGCCGGGCACGCTGGCCTTCTGGGATAAT
>CAIWAJ010000264.1:0-2279 GCA_903910565.1 uncultured Rhodospirillales bacterium | reverse complement strand
GCTAGATTCAACTTTGACGGGCATGCGCTTCCGGGATCTGATGGGATCGGCTTCAACAACCAAATCCTACATTATATCAGCGGCTTGTCCCATGCCCGTCAGCCACTCGTGAATTATCCGGGCTAACCCGAACCGGGAAATGTCATAGACCGCAAACGTAAACACCATCTTAACGGCCCAGCGCCTAGCAACGTTTTGTAGAGTCCCCGATGCGGGCTCCCTGACATTTGCGAAGGTATGATGCCCCCTCCCGCCAGCGCCGTTTTGACGGTTGATGCCCCAGCCGGCCTGCTTGCTTTGCCGCGCGGCGAGGCCCCAGCGCTCGGTTTCGCGCCGCTCCACCGTGATACCCAGGGATGGCGCGGCCTGTTCGGTGGTGGCCTGGCCGCCACCGCCGTGCTGCTGATTGCCGCCGCGCTGCGGTTGCATGACCTCGATGGCGATGCCTTCTGGAAGAACGAGTTGTTCTCCATGGTCTGGCAGCGGCAGTCCGTTGACTTCCTGCTCGGCGAGGGAATGCGGGTGGAGACCAATCCACCGCTGCATTTCCTCATCTTAAAGGCATGGACGGCGCTGTTTGGGACCTCCGAGTTCGCCGCTCGCATGCCGTCGGTGCTGGCGAGTGTCGCCGCGGTCGGGCTCGCGATGCGCCTCGGTCGGGAACTCGCCGGGCCCGCCATCGGCCTGCTCGGCGGCACGCTGCTCGCCGTCACGCCGGTGCAGATCGTCTTCGCCCACGAGGCGCGGGCCTATGCGCTGCTGCCCATGTTCGCGCTGCTTGCGATGCTGGGCGCCAACCGACTGCTCCGCGCGGCCGAAACTGCGCCGGGTGTCCCGCCCCTATCGGGGCCATTGCTGTTTGCGCTCGGCTGCGCGGGACTGATGTACAGCCACGCCACCGGGATCTTCGCCGTCGCGGCGCTTGGCCTGGTCAGTCTGGCCGCGCTGGCGGGATCGCCGGCGCCCCGCCCCGCCCTGCTGCGGCTGGTCGCCGCCGGTGCCGCCGCGAGCCTGCTCGCCGCGCCGGTGCTGCTCGCGATGCTGACGCAAACGAACTCGGCCAATATCGGGTGGATGCCAAAATTCGGCCTCGACACGCCGATCCTGCTCAATCGCTATTTGTTGATCGGCCCGATGGTGCGGACCGATCTTGGCGAGGAGGGCTCGCATGTCGAGTTGCTCGGCGAAATGGGGCTCGGCACCGTCACCGCGCTGCTACTTATAATAGTCTCGCTCCGCGAGATCCGCGCGACGCGCGCGCGGGCGCTGCTGGTGGTATTTCCGCTGCTGTTCGTGCTGCTGCTGGCCGCGGTGAGCCTCGCCCGCCCCGTGCTGATCCCCCGCGTCGCGCTTTGGGTCTCGGCGCCGATCTGCCTTGCGGTGGCGATGGTGCTGACCGGGCGCCTCGCCTGGTGGCTGCGCGGCATGGTGGGCGCCCTGTTGGCCGCCTGCGTCGCGATCGGTCTGTGGAACAACGTCGCCTCCCCCGCGCAGCGCAAACCGGATTGGCGCGCGCTACTCGCCGCCGAGCCGCAGCGGCAGGCGAGCGGCGCCGTCTTGGTGGCAGGGCCGCATGCCGGGCCGCTCGGGATGGCCTTCTACGCCAATGGCCCGATCGCCCGCCCGCTGCGCCACTGGGCGCCGGACCCGGCGATGCCGATCACCACCGCCGACCGGCTGGAGCGGCGAACCTCCGGCGCGACGCCAATCGATACCGTCGGCATCGGCGACCTCATCGCCGCTGGCCGCGGGGTGGTTCTGTACCTCGATGACGACGACGAGATCCTGATCGGCCGCCATCTGGAGGCGCAGCCGTGGTTCGCCGCGGCGCGGCGCAGCACGCTGCCGGGGTTGATCCTGTTCACGTGGTAGGCATTGCGCGCAGATAAGAAGAAACCGGTTCTTTTTTGAAAAAAGAACCAAAAAACTTTCCGTTTGGCAGCGGGGTCTCCTCGCCCAGCCGTGAACCAAACGGACGGAAAGTTTTTGCTTCTTTTTTCAAAAAGAACCGCTTGCTTCCTTGGGTGTCGTTGCCCGCCCTAGCTGATCTTGGCGGCCAGTGCCCCGAGATGCCAGGCGCAGTCGCCCCAGAGGTGCTCGAAGGTCATCACCCGGCGGAAGTAGTGGCCGACGGCGTATTCCTCCGTCATGCCGATACCGCCATGCATCTGCACCGCCGATTGGGTGACGGCGCGGCCGGCCTGGCCGACGCCGACCTTGGCGAGCGAGATGTTGTGGGCGCGCTCCTCGGCGTCCTCCTCGTCCACCATCATGGCGGC
>CAIWAJ010000263.1:0-3098 GCA_903910565.1 uncultured Rhodospirillales bacterium | reverse complement strand
GTCATCGTCTACCCCACCAGCTACGGCGCGCAGCACCAGGATCTGGAGTGGTTGATCGGCCCCGACGGCGTGCTGGACCCCACGCGCTGGTTCATTGTCGTCCCGGATATGTTCGGCAATGGGCTGTCATCCTCGCCGTCCGATACACCGGATTACCCGACGCTGGTGACGGCGCACGACAACGTCACCGTGCAACGCCGGGCGCTGGCGTCGCTGTTCGGCATCGACCGGGTGGCCTGCGTCTATGGCTGGTCGATGGGGGCGCTGCAAGCCTACCATTGGGCGGCGCTGTTCCCCGACGCCGTGGATCGCATCGTCGTCAACTGCGGCGTCGCTCGGACCTCCATCCATAATCAGGTGTTCCTGCGCGGCCTGATGGCGACGCTGGAGGCCGCCCCCGAGCATGTCGGGAATGGAAGGTTCTCGGCTGAACCGAGGGCAGCGAAAAAGGCTTTCGGCCGCATCTACGCCGGCTGGGCGCTGAGCCAGGATTTCTACCGCGAACAGCGG
The DNA here is from genome assembly GCA_903910565.1 of uncultured Rhodospirillales bacterium. GTDB lineage: Bacteria > Pseudomonadota > Alphaproteobacteria > Acetobacterales > Acetobacteraceae > CAIYPH01. The sequence continues at coordinate 2,588 of CAIWAJ010000263.1, read as the reverse complement.
CATTTGGCCTCTGGTCCCGTGCCGAATCTGGGTGCCCCTGACCTGGAAATCTTCCTGCGCACCGACTGGGAGGAGCGCTACCACGCCCGCAAGGCCGCCAACCTCTACGCCCAGCTCGTCACCTGGTACAACGGCGATATCAGCGACAACCCGCTTTACAAGGGCGATCTCGTCGCCGCTCTGCAAGCCATCCAGGCCCGCATGCTCCTGCTGCCCGGCCGCACCGACCTCTACTTCCCCCCCGCCGACAACGCCGCCGAACTGCCTTACCTCCATGTCTGCGAACTCCGCCCGGTGCCGTCCGTGTGGGGCCATCGCGCGGGGAACCCCAATGTGTCGGTGGAAGATTTCGCGTTCCTGAAATCCGCCGTGCGGGAGTGGTTGGATCGGTAAACGCAAGACGGGATGGAAGGGTGTTCTTTTTGTGAACAAAAAGAACCAAAAAAACTTCTTTCTCCGTTCCATGCCTTTGGCGTACACCCCGCGGATACTTGGAAGCGGTACCCGCCAAGTGGATAAAAGTTTTTTGCTTCTTTTTTTCAAAAAAGAAGCGCGTCCTTCCTCCCTTGCATCCGCCGCCCCGGGCTGATACGCAGCCCGGATGTTCACCGTCATGACCAAGCGCACGCTGAAGTCGAAGACGCCCTGTGGCGGGGCGTCCTCGGGTGTGTGCGCGCGGATGCCGCTGGCATAGCGTTCCCCCCGAGGCCCCGCCGGAAACGGACGGGGCCTGCGGAACAACGGCGCCCGTCTCCGGCTTTTCTGGAGACTGATGATGCCGAACGACAATCCCCCTGTAGCCCTCCATGCCGGCGCCCGCCGGTCGATCCCTGCCCATCCCAGCGACGCCGTGGTCGGCGCCAGCGGGGCGGTGGGCGTTGAGCTGGTCGCCTGCCTCGAAGCGCGCGGCTTCCCGCTCGCCTCCCTCCGCCTCTTCGCCTCCCCCCGCTCGGCCGGCCGGCAGATCGCGTTTCGCGGCGAAATGCTGACGGTGGAGGCCATCGGCGATGACAGCCTCGATGGCATCGATATCGCCCTGTTCTCCGCCGGTTCCACCGCCTCCAAAGCCTATGCCCCGCGCGCCGCCGCCCGAGGCACGGTGGTGATCGACAACGGCTCGGCCTTCCGCATGGAGCCCGACGTACCGCTGGTCGTGCCCGAGGTGAACGCGGCAACCATCGCCCAGCACCATGGCATCATCGCCAACCCCAATTGCGTCGCCATCATCGCCGCCGTTCCCCTGGCGCCGCTGCACCGGGCCAACCCGATCCGCCGTGTGATCGCCGCCACCTACCAGTCCGCTTCCGGCGCCGGCGCGGCGGCGATGGAGGAGCTGCGCGCGTCCACGCAAGCCTATCTCGCCGGCGAGGCCTTCGCGCCGCGCGTGATGGCGCATCCCTACGCCTTCAACCTGTTCAGCCACGATGCCGCCGTTGACGCCGACACCGGCGAAAACGGCGAGGAGATCAAGGCCGTGCGCGAACTGCGCAAAATCCTCGACGCACCGGACCTGCGCATCGGCATCACCTGCGTCCGCGTTCCCGTGCTGCGGGCCCACACCATTGCCATGACCGTGGAGTTCGATCGACCGATGACCGTCGCCGCCGCCCGCGAGGTGCTGGAAGCCGCACCCGGCATCCGCATCGTCGATGACCGCGCGCATAACCACTTCCCGATGCCCAACGAGGCGAGCGGCCAAGGCGACGTGCTGGTCGGCCGCCTGCGCGAGGATGCGTCGGACCCGTCGGGGCGCTCGATCGCCATGCTGGTGGCGGGGGATCAGTTGCTGAAGGGGGCGGCGTTGAATGCGGTGCAGATCGCGGAGGCGTTGATCCGAAAGTAAGGGAAGCAAGCGCTCCTTTTTTGAAAAAAAGGAGCAAAAAACTTTTATCCGTTTGCTGCGGAGTCTTCCCGGAGGGCCGCGAACCGGACGGATGGAAAGTTTTTGCTTCTTTTTTCAGAAAGCAGCGCTTGCTTCCTGCAACCCTCCACCGTGATCAATGCTGGCGGAGCGCGAGCCCGCCCTATAATTGAACGCGATGGCCCCTCCGACGCCCGCGCCGCGCCTGAGCCTGCCCGCGGCGCCCGCCGTGGTGGCCGGGGTTGGGCGCGCCTCCATCGTCACCGAGGACGGCGAGGTGCTCGATCTCACCTCGGACGAGGCGGCGCGGCATCTGCGCGCCGGCCCGCCGCCGCTGCTGGTGCACGCGCCGGCCACCTTCAAGCGGCTCGGGCTGCAATCCATGCCGGCGCTCGATCTGCTGGAGTTGTTCGCCTTCGCCATGCCCGGCCGCAGTGCGGCGCCGACGCCGCGTGGCCTGGCGTTGGCGCTCGATTTGCCGCCGCCCGCCCATGGCAATGAGGCGGCGGCGCTGATGCTCGGCGATATCGCGCTCGCGCTGCTGTCGCATTTGGCGGCGGGGCGGGAACTCGCGGTGAACCGGGATGCCGCGGGATTGGCGGCGCGGATGGGGCAGATTGGCTGGGATTGGGCGGAATTCGTGAAGGCGGCGCTGGGGCGGCCGGGGGCGGCACCCTCGGTGGCGGCGTTGCAGGTGTGGAAGCGGCTGCCGGAATGGGAGGAGGAG
>CAIWAJ010000262.1:0-4552 GCA_903910565.1 uncultured Rhodospirillales bacterium | reverse complement strand
TGCGCCGGGCTCCAGACCGGGAAAGCATAGCCGATTGGTGGCGGAGCGCCAGCGGGGCAGGTGAAGGGAAGGAAGCGGTTCTTTTTTCAAAAAGAAGCGCTTGCTTCCCTCCCTAGGCCGCGTTCGCCTTGCACCACCGCGCCACCTGCTCATGCGTGGCGAACCACACATTGGCGCGGGACTTCATGTACTTGATCAGCCGCTCCAGCATGGTGATGCGGCTGCGATGGCCGATCACATGCGGGTGCATGGTCAGCAGGAACAGCCCGTTTTCGGCCAGCGCGCCGTCGAACTCCGCCTTGAAGATCTCCTCCACCGAGGAGGGCGGCGTATAGGGCCGCAGGCCGGAGAAGCGCTGCATGTTGAAATACACCGCGTCATCCCTGATCCACTCCGGCGGCAGCTCCACCACCCCCGTCGGGTTGCCATCGGCCAGCAGCTCATAGGGCTCGTCATCGGCCATCAGCGAGCTGTCGTACAGCAGCCCCATCTCGACGATGATGCGCAGCGTATTGGGCGAGAAATCCCAGCTCGCCGTGCGCATCCCCACCGGCGCCCGCCCGGCCAGGCGATCCAGCACGTCGGCCGCGCGATAGCTCAGCTCGCGTTCGGCCATGAACGGCAGCGAGGTGTTGCGCTCATGGATCCAGGAGTGGATGCCGATCTCATGCCCCTCGGAGGCCACCGCGCGCCCCTCGTCGGGGTGCAGCAGCGCGGACACCGCGGGGTAGAAGAAGCTCGCCGGCACGCGTTCCCGCTCCAGCAGCTTGCGAATGCGCGGCACGCCCTGCCGCGCGCCATACTGGCCCTGGCTGATGCGCATCGGGCTTTCGTCGCCATCGCGCAGCGGGATGGTCTCGTGGTCGGCGTCGAACGACAGCGCCACCGCGCATTGCGCCCCGTTGGGCCAGGTCTTCGGCGACAGACTCCGCCCGGCCCGCGCCCGCTCGACGATGCGCCGCCACACCTCTTCCGGCCATTCCCAGGCCTCGCCTTCGGGATGTGGGGGGGAATCGCTCATCGTTCTGGTCCCTTTCGGCTCGTGACAGGGTATGCTGCGACGAATCTGGGTGAACGGGAAGTTAAGGAAGGAAGCAAGCGGTTCTTTTTTGAAAAAAAGAACCAAAAAACTTTTATCCATTGGCGGCGGAGTGTCCCCAGGCGGTGGCGAGGCAAACGAATAGAAGTTTTTTGCTTCTTTTTTTCAAAAAAGCAGCGCTTCCTTGCTACCTTCGATACACCAGATACACCGTCGGCAGCTCCACCCGCGCGAAACCCTCCCCCAGCACCACCGCCTCGGCGGCCGGCAGGTTCGCGGTGGCCGGCGAGAGCACCACGGTGTCGATCCCCGCCCGCAGCACCTCGGCCAGCGCCGGGCGCGGGTCGCGCGGGAAGGGCAGCCCGCTGATCCAGTCATGCGCCAGCGACAGGTTCTCCCCCAGCTCCCGCCGCCCGTCGAAGGCGAGCTGCTTCGGCGCGTCGAACTCGCGGAACGTCGCCAGCATCTGCCGCGCCGAGAGCATCGGCAGCACCGTCGAAAGATCGCGCGCCGCCAGCATCCGCCCGGGCGGCAGCCGATCGAGCAACAGCCGCGCCGCCGCCAGCGCCCCGGGTTCGGCCTTCACGGCGAGCGAGGGGAAGCGCAGCGCCGGGTCCGCGAAGGGCGAGGGCGGCTGGTGGCGCACCCCCAGCAGCACGGCCAGCGCCAACCCGCCGGCGAGCCCCAGCGGCACCAGAAACCGCAGCGGCCGCACCGCCAGCAGCGAGCCAACCCCGGCGCCGATCGCCAGCAGCACCGGCCCGGCATAGGCCAGGCGCCACATCGCATCCGCCGAGGTCAGCCGGCTGACGATGAAATCGGCCGAAGGTGGCCAGGCCAGCGGCACCGCCAGCGCCGCCGTCCACAGCGTGAACCAGCCGAGCAGCCGCGTCCGCCGCCCCAGCGCCAGCCCGGCCAGCCCCACCACCAGCGCCAGCACCGTCGGCGCCGTCACGCTGCCGAACACGATCACCAGGATTTCGTGCAGATTGCTGGCGATCACGCTGGGGAACAGCGCCTCCCCGCCGGCGAGCCCGCGATAGAACGGCAGCACCGCCAGTGCCGGATAAGCAAACACCGCCAGCGCCGCCAAAGCCGGCTGCCAGATGCGGGTCGGCGGCAGATAGACCAGCCAGAACGTGCCGCCCGCCAACCCCACGAGGATCGGCAGATAGAACGCCGCGGTGGTCGACAGCCCCATCCCCACCATCCCCAGCAGCAGCAGCCGCACCCAATCCGCGGCGCGGCCATGGCGCATGGTGTCGAGCGTCACCGCGATCGCCAGCGGCGCGATGGCCGCCGTCAGCACCACCTTGCCTTGCCAAATCCGCAGCAGGCCGAAAAACGCCACGCCGCGGTGGGTGGTGCCATCCAGCACCATCAGCAGCAGGATCGCCGCCATCCCCGCCAGCGCCGCCCCGCTGGTGTGGCTGATGCGGGTCAGCGCGCAGTACCAGGCAAACGGCACCAGCGCGCCCACCAGCGCCGGCAGCACGAGATGATGGATCGTCAGCGGATGCAGCCCGGTCAGCCCGGCGATCGCGGCGGCAAAATGCTCCCAGGCCGGCAGGCTGGTGAAACGCGTCCCGCTCCCACCGGTGAAGGGGAAGGGATAGACCGGCGCGATCGGCGCCGACCAGTTCTCCCAATCCAGAATGGCCCGGGCGAGGTAGAAACTGTCATCCGCATCCGGCCGGTTGGCCAGCAGCGCGAGCAGCCCGGCGAACACGCAGCACGCCAGAAGGAACCAACTGCCAGGCTCCCGTGCCCGCGCCGCGCACTCCCGCCCGACGCCGCGCAGGAAGCCGAGCGCCGTCTGCGCCACCGCGCCCAGCGGCAGCAGGCAGGCCGCCGCGGTGATCAGCGTCACGTCGCGCAGCGACAGCGGCACCAGCACCGCGACGTCATAGGTCAGCGTGAACACCGCGAACACCGCCAGCAGCAGGAACAGCGCGTTCTCCACCGGGTCGGTTTCGCTGGCGTCGCCGCCTGTCAGCCCATAGGCCATGCGCCCGTCAGGCCAGGCGCTCGGTGCGCAGCATGAGATGCGGCGCGATGCGATCGAGCGCCGGCTCGAAGCCAAGCCCCGGCGCGTCCGGCAGCGCCATGGCGCCATCGGCGAGGGGGAACAGCCCCTCCAGCAGCGCCTCACGCAGCGGATCGCGGTTGACGTCAACCTCCAGCAGCCCCGGCCCGCGCACCGCGGCGAGCAGATGCAGCGAGTGGATCAGCCCGATGGCGCCGCCGAGGAAATGCGGGCAATAGGCCACCCCCGCCGCCAGCGCCGCCCGCCCGACCCGCAGATTGGCCGTCGCCCCGCCCCATTTCGCGCAATCCGGCTGGATCACCCCGAGCGTGCCGCTCTCGATCGCCTGCTGGAAGCCGAGCGCCCCGCGCAAATTCTCCCCCGCCGCCAGCCGCACCCCGGCGGCGGCGGCGACCTGGGACCACTCCCACACCGGCCGGTCCGCCACCAGCGGCTCCTCGATCCAGCCGAGCGGGAACTCCCGCAGCCGCTCCGCCATCAGGCAGGCCTCCGCGACGCCCCAGCCCTGGTTTATGTCCACCATCAACCGCTCACCCTCACGCAGCCCGGCGGCGACCGGCCGGATGGTCGCGATATCCGCCTCCCGCCCGAAGCCGAGCTTCACCTTGAACGCGCGAAACCCCGCCTCCCGCGCCGCCGTCACCGTCTCGACGGCCGAAGGCCCCGGATTAATCCCGCTCGCATAGGCCGCCACCGGCGCCCCATCGCCCCCCCCCAGCGCCCGCCACAGCGGCAGCCCCAGGCGGCGCGCCCGCAGATCATGCAGCGCGAGATCGAGCCCGGCGGCGGCGGCCGACAGGGCGCCGGCATCGCCGCTCTGCACGCGCAGGATATGCAGCCCGCGCTCGCTTTCGTCCCACAGCACGGCCGGCTCGCTCACATCGCGCCCCAGCGCCATCGGCGCCACCACGGTATCGAGCACGCGGGCGCGATGCTCGGCGGAGGCGGCGGGGAAATTGCACCAGATCTCGCCCCAGCCATGCACGCCCGCCTCATCCTCGGCCCGCACGAACACGCCGGCCCGCTCGGTCATGGTGCCGAAGGAGGTGCGCACGGGGGTGGCGATCGGGCAGCGGTACGTGAACGTCTCAACGCGGCGCAACGTGCTCATGCAGCGATTTCCAGCATTTACACGGCGATTCTAGCGCGATCCCGCAGCCGAGGCGAGACGTTGCGTGATTCCTGCCGATGAACCAATGATTTACGGCAAATTCACGTAAGCGGAGAGATCGCAAGGAAGCGCTTCTTTTTTGAAAAAAGAAGCAAAAACTTTCCATTCCATTGGCTCGGAGCGCGTGGCGCCAACGACGCGCCACGCCCGGATAAAAGTTTTTTGCTTCTTTTTTTCCAAAAAAGAAGCGCTTGCTTCCTTAATCGTCCAGGAAGCTACGCAGCTTCCGGCTCCGCGAGGGATGCTTCAGCTTGCGCAGCGCCTTCGCCTCGATCTGGCGGATGCGCTCGCGGGT
>CAIWAJ010000261.1:0-5135 GCA_903910565.1 uncultured Rhodospirillales bacterium | reverse complement strand
TCCACCTCGGGAGACCCCACCATGCCCCGCATCCGCACCACCCATGTCGGCTCCCTCCCCCGCTCCGCCATCGTCGCCGACCTCCTGTTCGGCCACGAAAAAGGCCTCCCCTTCGACCCCGCCAGCTACGACCGCTTCATGATCGAAGGCACCGCCGCCATCCTCAAGCGCCAGAGGCAGGCCGGCATCGACGTCCCCTCCGACGGCGAAACCTCCAAAATCTCCTACGCCACCTACATCAAGGACCGCCTGACCGGCTTCGAGGGCGACAGCCCCCGCTCCCCCCCGCAGGACCTCGCGGACTACCCCGGCTACCTCGAACGCCTCGCCAAGGCCGGCGGCACCCCCACCTACCGCCGCCCCCGCTGCGTCGGCCCCATCGCCGTCAAATCCATGAAACCGCTGGAAAAAGACATCGCCGCCATGAAAGCCGGCATGGCCCAAGCCGGCTACACCGAAGGCTTCATGAACGCTGCCTCCCCCGGCGTCATCGCCCTCTTCCAACCCTCCGACCACCACGCCACCCTCGACGAATACCTCTTCGATCTCGCCGCCGCCATGCGTCCGGAATACGAAGCCATCGTCGCCGCCGGCCTCATCCTGCAAATCGACGCGCCCGACCTCGCCCTCGGCCGCCACATGATGTACAAAGAACTCGACGAACCCGGCTTCCTCAAGCGCCTCGCCGTCCACATCGAGGCCATCAACGGCGCCCTCGTCAACGTGCCGCGCGACCGCGTCCGCCTCCACATCTGCTGGGGCAACTACGAGGGCCCCCACACCCGCGATATCGGCCTCGCCGCCGTCCTCCCCGAACTCCTCAAAGCCAAACCCGGCGCCCTCCTCTTCGAAGGCGCCAACCCACGCCATTCCCATGAATGGACCGTCTGGCGCGAACACAAACTCCCCGACGACCTCGTCCTCATCCCCGGCTGCCTCGATTCCACCACCAACTTCGTCGAACACCCCCAACTCGTCGCCCAGCGCCTCGCCAACTACACCGCCGCCGTCGGCCCCGATCGCGTCATGGCCGGCACCGATTGCGGCTTCTCCACCTTCGCCGGCTTCGGCGTGGTGGACCCCGATATCGTCTGGGCCAAATTCGCCTCACTCGCCGAAGGGGCTGCCATCGCCTCGCGGTAAAGAAAGCAAGCCCTTCTTTTTGTGAACAAAAAGAAGCAAAAAAACTTTACCCGCCTCCATCGCATTGCCCCATCCCTGGTAGGGTGGGATGCCCCGCATCCCACCACATCACCGCCCCCGCACACCCCACGCCCACCCACCAATCATCGTCACTACGAACGAAGCGGGGCCGACTACCCCCGATCCGGCCTTCCGCTTGGCCCGGCCACCAGATACCGTTGCACAAACATTGACGGCCACGATCGACGCGTACACAGTCGGCAAATCCCGCTGGATCATGCAAGAAGGGGAGTGCCCCATGAGCGCGTCGCACCAGACAAGTACGGGCCACGCTATGTCCGACGGAGACTGGCTCGACACTCATTATTTATCATCCCGCGCCGAATACGAAGACGGACTACGTTGGGTTGGCCTCCAGCCAGGTTGGCGGGTCCTCGATGCGGGCTGCGGAGGAGGTTCGTTTCTGCCGCTGATGAGCGAATTGGTCGGCGCCACCGGTACCGTCACCGCACTCGATTTGGCACCGGAAAACATAGCTCGCGTGACCCAATGGGCGCGAACGCGTGGCGTCGAAAATGTTTCGGCACAGGAGGGAAGCATCGTCGCACTCCCATTCCCCGACGCCAGCTTCGATGCAATTTGGTCGGCGAACGTCTTCCAATACTTGACTGAACAGGAAGCCGCTCGCGCTCTCGCTGAGTTTCGAAGGGTCGTGCGGCCCGGGGGGACGGTGGCCGTGAAAGAATTCGACGCGTGGCCCCTCCGCCTGTATCCCATGGATGAAGGATTGTTCGCGGAATTCCAAAGCGGGCGTCGCGGAGCGATGGCACGATCCGGCAAACTTGGCGGCTTTTGCGGCGACACGATGCCCGGCCGCCTTCGTGCCGCTGGATTCGATACCGTTCGTGCCCGGGGTTGGGTCGTTGATCGCCGCGCACCTTTACCAATCGACACCCGGCGCCTGTTGGAAGGGGTATTGCGGTACTGGGGCACACTCCAAGCCGGCCTTGACTTCACGGATGCCGGGCGCGCGGCCTGGAACCAGCTTGGTGAAAAACCTGAAATATTGCTGGACGATCCAAATTTCTATTATCGGGAGGGCTTCTTCATCGCCGCCGGAACAGTGCCTTCGTAGCAGAAAATGCGAATGAATCTGAGGTAGCGGAGTGAAGGCGACCCGATATTTCGAGGAGCAGGTACTGCGAAAGCGCCCCTATCTGGACCATACTGCCTGCCTCAAGGTGCTCGCTGCACCTCTCCGACGGGAAATTCAGGCAGATGGCAGGATTCGCCACTGGGCACGAATCCTCGACCACCGGGACGGAAAATGGCGTATCCTTCGCGTTGTGACGCTCGAAGATGGTGAAACGCTGCACAATGCCTTCTACGATCGAGACTTCCAGGACCAAGCGCCATGAAGCTCCACTACTACCCCGAAACCGACAGCCTCTACATCGAACTCAACACCAAGCCGGGCGCCGAAACGCGTGAGGTGGCCGACGGGGTCAACGTCGATATCGATGCCAGCGGCGCCATCGTCGGCATCGACATCGACCGCGCCTCACGGCGTCTCGATCTCGGCACCCTCGAAGCCGTCGCCTTACCGGTCACTCCCACCCGGGCGGCATGACGCGGGATCGGGAACTCGAAGGCGAGTATCCCGCCCGCCCCTCAAATGAAGTTCGACGAACCCAGCCCGGTGAACCCCTGGAACGTCACCGTTGTGCCGTCCGACAGCGCGATCACCTCGTTGCCGCCCACCGTCGTCGCCCCCGCCAACGCGGCGGCGGCCTCGCCGGCCGGGAAGCCGTAGAGGCCGATATAGTCCAAGCCCGGGTTGAATCCGATGATGAGGTCGTTGCTCACCGTACCATGCACGAACGCGAACAGGTTCACGCTGCTGCCCGCCGTCATCGTCGTCGCCCCGGCCGCCGGCTGCATCGCGGTAATCCCCACCCCGCCCGACATCGAATCGCCATTACCGCCGCCGATGAACTGCGTCATCGCCATATTGCCGTAATAGTTGACAGAACTCCCGTTCATCACGTTGCCGCCCGCCGAACCGCCGATGAAGGCACCGCCGCCCGCCCCGGCATTGACGGTGATCGCCGCCGTACTGCCAATGATCGTCGCCGCCGCCCCAAAGGAATTGCCGGCCTCGAAATCAAACCCGCCATTGGCGAAGGCGAGCAGGTTCGTGTTGTACGAGCCGTAGTAGTAATAGTAGTAGCTGTTGACCGCGTTCACCGTCACCGCGCCGCCGGACGCGCCCACAATGGTATCGGTAGCCCCGCTACTTAGCCCGAGCATGTAGTCCAACCCGCCGGAACCGGCATAGGTCAGCGTCTGCCCGCTCCCGGCCACCGTCGGTTGCCCGCTGCCCGCCACCACCGTGTCCGCCCCGGCGGACGCCAGATAGCTGCTGCCGGCGCCGAGGAAGAACAGCCCGGCGCCGGTGCTTTGCAGGTTGTCACTGCCGGCATGGCCCACCACCGTCCCGGCGCCGTAATAGGTCGAGCCGCCGTCGCCAAGGAAGGTCAGCGCCGCGCCGCTGGCCGAGATGTTGTCGCGCGCCGAGCCGCCGATGATGGTGTCGGCCCCCGTGCTCGCCACGGTGTCGTTGCCAATCCCCAGCTTCACCAGATTGGCCCCGCCGCCGGGGTTGATGTAGTCGTATCCACCATAGCTCACGATGGTGTCGTTGCCGTCGCCGGTCCGCACATACTGGCTGCCCCCCGTCGCCGGAATGGTCACCGCATTGGCCCCGCCGCCGGCGATCACCGTGCCCTGCCCGAGGCCCCCGGTGAATGTCAGCCCGCCGGTGCCGGCCAGCACCAACTGCCCGTTGGCATCCCCGCCGGTCACCGTCACTGCCGCGGTCGTGTTGGCGACGAAATCGGCGCTGGCGGTCAACCCGCTTCCGGTCGGCAGCGCATAGGCCCCGCCCGCCTGCCCGATCGCCTCCAGCGTCAACCCCGCCGCGATCGCCGGCAGCGTCGCCATCGGCGCGGTGATGAACGGGATCGCACTGCCCTGCGTCACCGCGGTGTTGAGCTGGTCAACAATCGGCTGCACCACCGGGCCGGTGTTGACGTTGTCGAACGGCACGCTGAAGATTGTCCCCCCCACCCCGCGCACCGTCACCCCGTTGGCCACCGGCACGTTGGTTTCGGTCACCCATGTCCCGCCGCTGATATCAGCGGTGAGCAGGAAGTTGATCGCCCCGCCGCCGGCGTTGTCGTTGAATTCCAGTTGGTAGCCGCCGCTCGCCTCGGGGATGGTGATGCCAAGCCCGCTATCCAGCGTCGCCACCCCCGCCGTGGCGACCACGTTCTGCACGTCGATCCGGTTGCCGAGGTAGGGGGTGTAGGCGGGATTGCCGATTTCGAGGTTAATCGGGTTCACCAATGGATACGTCCCGTCGATCACCAGCGTGTTGGACGGTCCCGCGTCGAGCATCGTGATCACGCCGGTGCCGGCGACAGCACCATAGCCGGTGCGCAGCGACACGGTGGAATTCCACAGCGTAACCCCGCCCGAAAAATCGCCCGCCGCCGCCAGCACCACCGATCCCTGGCCACCGCCGGCGCCCTGGCCATCGAAGGTCAACTGCCCAGGCCCGGTCAGCCGGCTATTGGCGGCATCAAGGAAAGTCACCGAGGAGCCGAGCACGGGGGCCGGCAGTTGCAAGGTGCCGGCGATGTTGACCACCCCCGAAATCACCACCGTATAGGCCGCCGGCGTGATCGCCGAGGCCGCGTAGATCGCCGCCATCGCGGCGATCAGGTCGTGCTGGCTCGATACGCTATAAGAGGTGACCGTCGTCATCGCACCGCTCCTGCAAGCTTCGGTACGATGCTAACCCGGATAATTCATCAGCCTTGCCGACGATCGTCGACCGCCAAGCGTCCCCTCAGTTTCTGGTTGTTGCCGACAGTTGTCCATCAGGCCGCTTGACGGTCCGTTGGGCAGGCTTTGATGTCTGGCAGGCG
>CAIWAJ010000260.1:0-4391 GCA_903910565.1 uncultured Rhodospirillales bacterium | reverse complement strand
CCACTGAGATCCTCAAGCAGGCCGGCACGGGCGAGTTGCTTGACGGCGATCGCCGAGCCGTCGCCGGGATAGACCAGCGGGATGTCCGGCGCGTTGCCGGTGGTGAAGAGGGCACGGATCGACTGCGGCTCGGCGGTGTAGGACGCTTTGATGGTGATATCTGGGTTTTCCTTCTGGAACCCTGCGATCGCCTGCTCGTTGGCCGCCTGGTAGGAGCCGAGGAACATCAGCGTCAGCGTCGTTCCCTGCGCATTCGCCGTAGCCGCACCGCTGATGGTCGCCACGGCAAGCGCCGCCGCGCCGACGACCCGTCGCCAAGATGGGTTGTGCTGCGCCCTCATGTGATTGCCCTCCCGAGCCGTCGTTATGGTTGCGCCAGCCCGCGGCCGGCTGGTGCGCAGCCTGGGCAGCGGCCCGCGGCCTGTCAAGGTTGTCTTCCATATATGAGCAGATTATTCATATAAGACAGCAGAGGCCAGAGGGAGCGTCCGGGTGCCGGCAGGGGCAAAGCAGCGGGTGGCGAGCCGCACGACGTGTCGGCCACAGGACTCCGACGAGCCCCCTGATCGCTACCGCGCGCCCGCGCTCGACAAGGGCCTCGACATCATCGAGTTGCTCGCAGCGAGTGACCTCCCGATGACCCAAGCGGAAATCTGCAAGGCTCTCGGCCGCTCGCCGAACGAGATCTACCGGATGCTCGATCGCCTGGTGCGCCGCGTATATGTGAGCCGCACGGCTGACCAGTACGAACTGACCCTCAAGCTGTTCGCGCTCGCCCACCTGCAGGCCCCGACGCGTCGACTGGTATCGCTCGCCACGCCGCTCATGCGCGACTTCTGCCGCCGGGCGGAGCAGTCCTCGCATCTTGCCATCTACGGCCAGGGTCATGTTCTCGTGGTCGCCCAGATCGATTCGCCGACCTACTGGGGCCTGTCGATCCGGGTTGGCTCGCGTATCGGGCTTTTCAACACGGGGTCTGGCCACGTGCTGCTCGCCTTCGCCGGCCCTGCGGAGCGCGACATGATGATCGCCGAACATGAGATGGTGCCCGGCGAGCGGATCCCGTCGGACCTGGCGACGCGCCTGGAAGAGGTGCGCCGCCAGGGGCACGAGCGCATGGAGAGCCAGCAGACCGCTGGCGTCGTCAATCTCTCGTTACCGATCCTTGGCCCGAAAGGCGCCGCCATCGCGGCCTTTACCGTCCCCTACATGCCGAGGATCGACGGCCTCGACGCCCCTGACCTGCCTAGCGTGCTCGATCTTATGCAGCAGGTCGCGCGCGAACTGTCGCAGGCCTCCGGCGTGGTCGCAGAACCGGCAGCCCCCGAGATCGAACCGCGCCGAGGAGCCCGGACATGAGGATCGTCGATACGCACTGCCACCTGATCTACCGCGACCGGCTGCACTACCCATGGTTGGCTGATGTTCCGGCCCTCGATCGCGACTTCACGCTCGACGACTACCTGCCGCAGGCCCGCGCGGCGGGGATCACCGACATCCTGCACATGGAGGTGGACGTCGCCGAGGCCGACCTCGCCGCGGAGGCGGACTTCACTGCCACCATCGGTCGGGGCGTGGTCGGAACCATCTCCGGCTGCCGGCCGGAGAGCGAGGGGTTTGCCGCCCATGTCGAGCGGGTGACGCAGGACGCGCGGGTACGTGGCTTCCGCCGCGTGCTGCACACGCAGCCCGACGACATCGCCGAGACGCCGCTGTTCGAGGCCAACCTGCGCCGCCTGTCCGGCACCGGGCTCACCTTCGACTTCTGCGTCCTGCCGCGGCAGATCCCGATGGCACTCCGCCTCGCCCGCGCCTGCCCCGAAGTGCAGTTTGTGCTCGACCATTGCGGCGTCCCCAAAGTGAAGGACGGTGAGATGACGCCTTGGTGCGAAAACGTCAGCGCCATCGCCGCCCTGCCCAACGTCGCCTGCAAGCTGTCGGGCATCGTCGCCTACGCCGATCCCGCCGGCTGGACCGTCGAGCATTTGCGCCCCTATGCCGACCATGTGCTCGACTGTTTCGGCGCGGACCGCGTGGTCTGGGGCAGCGACTGGCCGGTCTGCACCCTGACCGCCGACCTCGGCCGCTGGATGGCGGCGACGCAGACCTTGCTGTCCGGCGCCTCCGAGGCGGAGCAGGCACGCGTGATGGGGCTCAACGCGCTACGCATCTACAGGCTGACATGATCGACTTCCGCTGAAAGGACGCTCCGATGCAACGCATGGGCATGTGCATCCGGCTCGATGCCGCCAAGGTCGACGAATATAAGCGCCTGCATGCCGCGGTATGGCCCGGCGTGCTGGCCATGATCACCGCCTGCGACATCCGCAACTACAGCATCTTCCTCAAGGAGCCGGAGAACATCCTGTTCGGCTACTGGGAGTATCACGGCACTGACTTCGCCGCCGACGCGGCAAAGATGGCGGCCGACGCCACCACGCGCGAATGGTGGGCGGTGTGCGAGCCGTGCCAGCGTCCGTTCGACACCCGCAAGCCTGGCGAGTGGTGGTCGATGATGGACGAGGTCTTCCACCTCGACTGAGCCCGCCCCAAGTCGTCCCGGAGTTCCCCCCATGGCCCGCATCGAACGTGTCGAAATCCTCATGGTAGACCTCAAACCCAAGGTCGTCCGCACCGACGCCATCCAGTCCTTCGTCTCCCAGGAGACGCCGATGGTCCGCATCACCGACAGCGATGGCGCCGTCGGCACCGGCTACACCTACACCATCGGCACCGGCGGCCATTCCGTCATCGAACTCCTCGCCCGCACCCTCTGCCCCCGCCTGATCGGCCGCGACGCCGACATGATCGAGCAGATCTGGAAGGACCTGCTCTTCGCCACCCACGCCACCGCCGTCGGCGCCATCACCTCGCTCGCCCTCTGCGCCATCGACACCGCGCTGTGGGACCTGCGCTGCCGGCGCATCGACCTGCCGCTGCACAAGGCGGCCGGGGGCGCGCAGGAGAGCGTGCCGATGTACACGACCGAGGGCGGCTGGCTGCACATCGACACGCCCGCCCTGATCGAGGACGCGCTGCGCGCTAAGGCCGCCGGCTTCGGCGGCTGCAAGATCAAGGTCGGCCGCCGTCCGCACGAGGACGTGGCCCGCCTTTCCGCCGTCCGCGACGCAGTCGGCCCCGGCTTCGAGATCATGACCGACGCCAACCAGGCCTTCACGGTCGATGACGCCATCCGCCGCGCCCGGCTCTACACGCCCATCGACATCGCCTGGTTCGAGGAGCCCATGCCGGCCGAAGACCTCGGCGGCCACGTCCGCCTCGCCGCATCCACCACGATCCCCGTCGCCGTCGGCGAGAGCATCTACTCGGTCAGCCATTTCCGCGAATATCTCCAGCGCCAGGCATGCTCCATCGTCCAGCCCGACGTCGCGCGCATCGGCGGCATCACCCCCTGGCTGAAGGTCGCGCACATCGCGGAGGGCTTCAACATCCCCGTGTGCCCGCACTTCCTGATGGAACTGCATGTGGCGCTGACCGCCGCGGTGCCGAACGGCCGCTGGGTCGAATACATCCCACAGCTCGACGACCTCACCAGCACCGGCATGACCATGCGCGACGGCCGCGCCGTGCCGTCACATGAACCCGGCCTCGGCATCGCCTGGGACTGGGAGCGGATCAACCATCAGCGCATCGAGGGAACGACGCGGTTAATCGGCTGAGCTGTGTTGTGCCAAGTCCGCCCCAAGATCAGACTTGGCCTCATTCGACAATGCGGCTACTCCGCGGCGCTCTGAGAAGAAGACCGTTCGCGGTAGGGATGGCCATTGCTGGCCACCCCCGCACAGATCCGGGCAAGCGCCACTAACGCACTCGGCTCCCACCTCGGGTGTTGGACGATGAAGCGTTGCTGCGAATAGTCATCCCTGTTCCCCGAATGGCACCGAAGGCGTCCCTGGCGGGGCAAGTCGCCCCCAGTGCGGCATCGGCCGCCACGGCGAAACGCCATATTCATGTTGCCGAAGGGCGCCTTGAGCGGGGTCCTGACGGTGGCATCGCACGATATCGTGTCTCTGGGGGCCTGCCGGCCCCCAGAGACTGTTTGGTTTTCGGCACCTTTCCCTACACCACCACCCTTCTGCGAATCCGCTCTCCGGTGGGTTCGTGGGGGCTGGAAAGCGCAGGAGTCCTGCGGTTTTGCGCCGATGACCTGGGGCTCTGAGGTCGTAACGAACGCCCGAATCTCTCTCCAAAGGGCCGATTCTCTCCGCGACCTGGGACTAGGGGTGTTTTAGCCTCAGTGTTGATTTCCGTTGAGATCTGACCCGGGAAGGTCGGAATTTTCCACTGAGAATTGACCCATGTTTGAACCTCCCCCCACTGCGAACGGCGGGGGAACATGGAGTGATCGACATGGCGTTGTTGAGCTTGAT
>CAIWAJ010000259.1:0-2831 GCA_903910565.1 uncultured Rhodospirillales bacterium | reverse complement strand
TCAGCACCGCCAAGGCCAATCGCGCTTCGGTCCTCGATACCGTGCGGTTCGTGCTCGCGGCCAAGTTACCCGCCGGGCCGATCGCAGGGGTGGGATGAGCAATTACTGTCTCGGAACTGCTCATGCCTCGCAATAACCTAGAACTGCCCTATGACTTGCCCCAGCCAAGCGCGATCGTCAATCACCAATTAGGAGGAAAATATTAAGTCTATCCAAGTGGATTAAAAAGTGGATATAGAAAAATAAAAATTGCAATGATCTGAATTTTTGTATATAAATGATTATATTGAAAGATACATTCACCGTACAATTTGACTATTATGCGGGATATTCGTGCTTATTAATTGCGGATCAATTGCCTGATTCGAATTTGAATATAGCTCTAAATTGACGATGGGGCACCGCCGTCTTTTCGGATGCCGCTTAGCGTATTCCGCATTATCGCGCGCCGCGCGTCACATCTCATATCCAGAAAACGGCAGAAGCACGCGACCGGACGTCAAGTCACCAGCAGCCTCTGCCCCCCCCCGGCACGATCACGGCGGCGCGAACAGGAACTCCAGATCCTCCACCCCGGCGCCGATCTGCTCCCCGCCGTTGCCCAGGGCCACGCTCGCCAGGGCTGCCTTGCGCGCCTGCAGGTCGACAATACGGTCCTCCACGGTATCGGCGGCGATCAGCTTGTAGATGAACACCGGCTTGGTTTGGCCGATCCGGTGGGCGCGGTCGGAGGCCTGGTCCTCCACCGCGGGGTTCCACCACGGGTCATAGTGGATAACCGTGTCGGCTGAGGTGAGATTGAGGCCGCGGCCGCCGGCCTTGAGGCTGATGAGGAACAGTGGTACCTCGCCGGCCTCGAAGGCGCGGACCGGTTCGGCGCGATCCCGCGTGTCGCCACGCAGTTCGACGAATGGCATGCCGGCGGCGACGATGCGGGGTTTGATGAGATCGAGCATCGAGGTGAACTGCGAGAACAGCAGGATGCGCCTTCCCTCCGCCAGCATTTCGGTGAGCATGTCCAGCAGCTCATCGAGCTTGCTCGAATCCTGCACCAGCCGCGCCGAGGGCAGCTTAACGAGCCGCGGATCGCAGCAGACCTGGCGCAGCTTGAGCAGCGCATCAAGCACCACGAAGCGGCCCTGCGCGGCGCCGAGTTCCGCGAGGCGGGCGCGTACCTCGTCATGCAAGGTGGCGCGGATGGTGTCGTAGAGCTCGCGCTGGGCGGGCGCGAGGTTGACGCGGCGCAGGATGGTGTGGCGCGGCGGCAATTCGGGCGCCACCTCCCCCTTGGTGCGGCGCAGCAGGAAGGGGCGGATGCGGCGGATCAGCTGTACCCGGCGCTCTGCGTCGTCGTTCTTCTCGATCGGCGCGCGGAAGCGCTTGGCGAAGCCGCGGCGGTCCCCAAGCAGGCCGGGCATCAGGAAGGCGAATTCCGACCACAGCTCTTGCAGGTTGTTCTCGATCGGCGTGCCGGAGAGGCAGACGCGGTGGCGGGTATCGAGCAGGCAGACCGCGCGGGTGGCCTTGGCATCGGGGTTCTTGATCACCTGCGCCTCGTCGAGCACCGCGATATGCCATTGCAGCTCGCGCATCTCCTCGATGTCGCGCGCCAGCACGGTATAGGTGGTGATCACGACGTGCACCCCCTCCAGCTCACCGCGCCTGGCGTGGCGATCCACCCCGTGCAGCACGGCGACGCTGAGGTGGGGGGCGAATTTCGCCAGCTCCGCCGTCCAGTTGGCGACCAGGCTGGTCGGCACCACGATCAGCGCCGGGCGGTCGAGCCGCCCTTCCGCGTGTTCGATGGCGATGTGGGCGATGGTCTGCGCGGTCTTGCCGAGCCCCATGTCATCAGCGAGGAAGCCGCCGAGCCCGTGCGCGCGCAAATGCTGCAACCAGGCGACGCCGTGCTGCTGATAGGGCCGCAGGGTCGCGGTGAAACCGGGCGGCACGGTCACCGGCGGAATATCCTCCACCCCACGATAGCGCCTGGCATAGTCGGAGATGGCGGCCGCATTGTCCCAGCGCGTGGGCAGCATGTCCTCAAGATCGAGCACCGTGGGCGCCTCGCCGTCCGGCAGCACCAGGGCGCTTCCGGTGGTGCGGCGCGCGGCGTCCAGCAGGTCGGCCAGCACCGTCAGCAGCCGGCGGATCCGCGCGGCCGGCAGGCGCAGCACCCGCCCGTCCTCGAGGCTGGTGATCAGCTCGTCACCCACGATATTGGCCGCCTCCACCCCCCCGCGGTCGAGCAGCCGGGTGAGGATCGGCAGCAGCGGCACCCGCGCACCGTCGATCTCGATGCCGAAATCGAGCGCGAAGGCGCCGGCCTCGGCGTCGCTCACCCGCAAGTCATACGGCCCCACGCTGCGCACCTGGCCGGGCCCGAAATCCCGGTCGATCTCATTGCGCCACCCCTGCGCGACCAGCACCGGCAGCCGTCCGCCGACGAAATTCTGCCAACGCTCCTGGGCGTCCCGCCCGCGATAGACGAAGGCCATCCGGCCCCGTGCAGTCGCGCCGCCGGCGATGCGCATCTGGTGGAATCCGTCCTGCCGCAGCGCCTCCACCGCAGCGGCCTCGGCGGCGCGATCGCGGCGGATGAAGCTGTAATGCCCGGCGGGGCTGCCCGGCCGCATCGCCTTCACCGTCTGGCGCTCGTCCTCGGCATGGGTCAGCGCGCTCTCATAGGCGAAATCCACCGTCAGCGCGTCGATCATCTGCGGCTTGCCGTAGTCGTCCAGCGCCTCCACCCGGTGCAGCCGCAGCACGGGCACCGGCGCTACATCATGGAGGGCGCCATCGGCCAGGATCACCGGAGACGCCCCGGCGCG
>CAIWAJ010000258.1:0-3184 GCA_903910565.1 uncultured Rhodospirillales bacterium | reverse complement strand
GGCGCCGGGGTTTGCGCGGGGCGCGTGGGCGGTGGGGGCTCGGGCGGCGCCGGTTCCGGGGGAGACGGCTCGGGTGGTGGCGGTTCGGGCGGTGGTGGCTCCGGCGGGGGTGGTTCGGGAGGCTTCGGCTCAGGGGCGGGTGGCTCGGGCGGTGGCACCTCCACCATGATTTCCACCGCCGGCGGCTCCGCGGGCAGGCCGATCCGTATGGTCTGGAAGGCCAGCACCGCCGCGCCATGCACCGCCAGCGAGGCCATGAGCATCGGCCCCAGCGCCCCGCGCCGCCTCATGAATCCACGCATTCAACACAGCCCCGCTTTGGCGGTGAGCGTAACCGGGGGCAGGGTGGGCTTCAATGTTGATGATGGTGGCGGCTGGGGAGAAGAAGAGCGTTCTTTTTGTGAGCAAAAAAACCTTTACCGACTTCGTTGCCGTTGGCTTGCGGGAAGGCAGGATGCGGTACACACCAAACGGATAAGAGTTTTTTGCTCCTTTTTTCCAAAAAAGGAGCGCTTGCTTCCCCCCCTTCCTTGCCGCCCACTATACCCCAGCCTAGGCTCAGGCCCCTGGCTTGCACGGCCGGCACCAAAAGAAGACGTAATCGGGAAAAGCGGCATGGACCATCAAACGCCTGAACAATCCTCGGATGGCGCCACGCGGCGTCTCGATGCCCTGGTCGTCGGCCAGGGGTTCGGCGGCATGTATATGCTGCACCGGGCGCGCGGCATGGGGCTGCACGTGCTGGCGATCGAGGCCGGGGACGATGTGGGCGGGACCTGGTACTGGAACCGCTATCCCGGCGCCCGCTGCGACGTGATGAGCATCGATTATTGCTACTCCTTCTCCAACGAGATCATGCAGGAGTGGACCTGGAGCGAGCAGTTCGCGCCGCAGGCCGAGATCTGGGCCTATGCGAAATGGGTCGCCGACAAGCTCGATCTGCGCCGCGACGTTCAGTTCGACACCCGCGCGACATCGCTCACCTACGACGACGCCCGCCAGCTCTGGACGGTGATGACCGATTGCGGCGATGTCTTCGAGGTCACCTACCTCATCATGGCCACCGGCCCGCTCTCGATCCCCAAGGGACTCGATGTGCCGGGCAGCGAGCGCTTCAAGGGGGAACTCTATTTGTCCGGCCGCTGGCCGCATCACCCGGTGGAGTTTGCCGGCAAGCGGGTGGGCCTGATCGGGACGGGATCGACGGGTATCCAGATCACCCCGGTGGTGGCGGAGCAGGCGCGCGAGCTTGTGGTGTTCCAGCGCACGCCGAGTTTTACCCTGCCGATGCGCAATCAGCGGCTCGATGCGGAGTATGTCGCGCAGATCAAGCAGAACTACCCGGAATTGCGGGCCTTCGCGCGCAATACGTTGACCGGCGGCGTGCGGGCGACCTCAAATCGTCCGCTGTTCAGCGTGACGGTCGCGGAGCGGGAGCGGCTGATGGAGGAAGCCTGGGCCCATAGCGGCCTCGCCTTCCTTGGCCTGTTCGCCGACGTATTCACCAACCCCAGGGCGAATGACGTGGTGGCCGATTTCGTGCGCGGGAAAATCCGTGAGGTGGTGAAGGACCCCGCCACCGCGGAGGCGCTGACGCCGCGCGGCTATCCGATATTCGCCCGCCGCCCCTGCCTCGACACCAATTACTACGAGGCCTTCAACCGCGACAACGTCACGCTGGTCGATTGCCTCAAGGAGCCGATCGTCGAGATCACCGAGACCGGCATCCGCACCGGGGCGCGGGAGATCGACCTCGACATCATCATCGCGGCGACCGGCTATGACGGGCTGACCGGGGCGATGATGGCGGTGGATATCAAGGGCAAGCAGGGCCGCAGCCTGCGCGAGAAATGGGCCGCCGGCGCGCATTCGCATCTCGGCCTGATGATCGAGGGCTTCCCCAATTTGTTCATGATCGCCGGCGCCAACGGCCCTTCGGCACTGGCCAACTACCTCATCCTCAACGAGCAGAACGCGGATTGGATTTGCGACTGCATCGGCTTCATGCGCGCGCACGGGCATGGCGCCATCGAGCCCACCGCCGCGGCCGAGGACCGCTACATGGCGATGGTCAGTGCGATCGCCAGCCACTTGCTGATCTCCAAGGCCAACACCTGGTACACCGGCACGAATATTCCGGGGAAGGCGCGGTTCTTCCCGTTATTCGCCGGCGGCCTCAACAAATACCTGGAGATGTGCCGCGATGCGGCGGCTTCGGGGTACCAGGGGTTCGCGTTCGTGGGCGCACCCGCGGCCGCCGCGCGGTAACTGGTCGGCTACGAAGCGCCCGCGACTTCGCAACACCGAATGCACAGGTCAGCCGGTTGCTGCTCGCTGTCAACAGCAGCAGCCAGCCGCCTGCCGGGGATGTTCGCTCCACACCTTGAATCCGCCGTTCTTTTTTCAAAAAGAAGCGCTTGCTTATGCGCCGCATCGCGCGCCTGAGTGGGGAGCGCGCAGTCGCGCACAGGAAACACCATCATGGGCAAGGGCAACAAGCAGACCGGCAGCCGCGAAGCCAAGAAGCCGAAGGCGGACAAGAAAGTGGTGGCGCCCAGCGCCTCCTTCCTGCGGCCGCAGGGTGACGGCAAGGCAACGCTGCCCAAGCCGTCCAAGTAGCGCCTAACCCGGCGGGGTGACGGGGCGCGGCCGCACGGCGGCGAGCGACACCTCGCGCGGGATCGGCAGCAGCTTCGCCGGCGGTGCGGTGGGGTGGTGGAACACCGCGCCGTAGCGCGCCGCGAGGCTCACCCGGTCCCCCACCGACAGCTGCAACCGCGCCCAGCGCTCCACCGGCATGGTGACATCGAGCGTCGCCGCGCCGTGCCCGACCAGCAGGCGGACCAGCGGGCCGAACGTGCTGGCGTGGCGGATGCTCCCCGTCCCGTCGGCGGCGGCGGCGATGTCCAGTTCATGGGGGCGAATGAAGGCGATCGCCTCGCCGTCCGGCGCGTCGGTGCGGCCCAGGGCCGTGCCCTCGGGCAGTAGCGCCAGGCCGTCGGCGACGCGACAGGCCAGGCGGTTGGTGTCGCCGAGAAATTCATGCACGAAGGCCGAGCCCGGCATGCTGTAGACATCGCCGGGGGTGCCGACCTGCTCGATCCGCCCAGCCGACATCACCACCACCCGGTCGGCCAGTTCCAGCGCCTCGTCCTGGTCATGGGTGACGAACACGCTGGTGAGC
>CAIWAJ010000257.1:0-3086 GCA_903910565.1 uncultured Rhodospirillales bacterium | reverse complement strand
GTCTGATCAAGGTCGCGGTTCGTATCGAGGTGCTGAAGACACAGCTGCGCCTGCATTTGCCAAGAGCGATGCAGGATCAGTCGATCTTCACATTGCTGCTGACGCGCATGACCCGCCTCAACCTATGAGCCACGGGGCGCGTTGCCCCGACTTCGCCCCACTGTCGATAATCCCAGCGCCTGCCAGACATCAAAGACTGCCCAACGGACCGTCAAGCGGCCTGATGGATAACTGTCGGCAACAACCAGAAACTGAGGGGGCGCCTCGCGGTCGACGATCGTCGGCAAGGCTGATGAATTATCCGGGCTAGATTAGCATTGGTGCCGCATATTGGCCAGGAAGGCTTAGAAGAAGGACGCTATCGCTGCCATCCAGCATTCCAGCCCGCCATGAGCCAAGCCTTCCGCGATACGCGGCTATCAGCCGTCACTGTCGGCTACGGACTGAAATACCCAGAACGCTGCCGTTAATATGCGTTGACCGGGGACATTTGGCTGACGGCCGGCCGTGATGTTGAGAACTAGAGGCTGTCAGCGCGGGGCTGAATCGGAAAAGGGATTCCGCGACGCGGCGCGAGTCGCACGATACGGTCTGGCGTTTCCTGCGCCGCCAGGGCCTCAGTTTCAAAAAAATCGCTGCCGGCCAGCGAAACGGAGCGGCCTGACCTGGCGCGTCCGCCCGGCACGAAGTCTATCAGCAAGCACGTCAATCGAACCCCGGCCGCTGGAGCCGCCAGACCCGGAACTGGACGCCGGTGGCGCCGTGACACTCAACCCCGAGCGGGACGCTGTGGTCCAGGCAGCCTTGTCCCAAGCCTAGCTTTCCGGTTCGATCCGCGGGCCTGCTTTCCTGTCTCGACCTGGCGAAAAGCAGGCCATGGAGCGGAGCGGAGGGAGAGGGAAGCGCGCAGCCACCCGGAGCCACGCCCAGCGCGCCCCTTCCTTCGCGCGTGAGGATGGCGAGGATGGCGAGGATGGCGAGCACTGCACCTTCCCCGCAGTGAGCACCATGGCATCCTCGGCACCAGTCGGACGTTCAGGCCTGCCGCACATGCCAGAAAACGGAGGTGCATAAACCGAACCTCGTTACAAATGCTGGGCGACAACTATATTGACACTCACCGAGGGCCGGTGCTGACACCCATGGCAGCAAGGTGAAGCACAACCGATAAGTTCTTGATTCGTTCTATTGAATGGGACACAATCCTCGCCTTGGCAGATCGCCAACAGGACTCCTGATCCTCATCGTCGCCATGTAGCCCCGTCACGCGGACTGGAACCAGAAGACGCACCATGTCGAACGACCTCGTCATCACCGAGAAGAGCAGCCAAGCCAAGGACGTCCGCGCCGCTGTCGGGAACCGCTATGGCCCGATCCTACCAGCCGAGGGGCACCTGATCACACTGCGTGAGCCGGAGGAGGTGAACCCTGCATGGAAGCAATGGACGGCAGTTCTGTTGCGTCCCGAGGGCTTCTTCGGAACCAAGCCAGCTTCCGGCGGGAACAAGGCGAGCAAGCTCCAGGCTATCAAGGCTGCGCTCCGCTCGGCTCGACGCGTCTGGCTTGCCACCGACTGCGATCGCGAAGGCCAATTGATCGGTCAAGAGATTCTCGAGTACTGCCACTTCCGTGGCGACGTCATGCGAGTGATGTTCACCGCCCAGGATCCCCAGACCATCCGCGACGCTTTCGCCAAGGCAAAGCCGAACGCCGATTACGGGAACCTCTACGCGGCTGCGGTGGCGCGGCAGCAGTCCGACCAGATTTATAACCTTTCGCTGACCCGCACCGCGACCGTTCTGATTGGCCGCGGTCAACGCGCGGTGATCGGCGTCGGTCGCGTGAAAACACCGACCCTCGCAATCGTCTGCAGGCGCGAACTCGAGATCCGCGCTTTCCGTCCGGGGGCCTATTTCGAGATCGTGGCGACGGCACATGTAGAGGGGGGGAGCTTCATCATGCGGCATGCCCCGCCAGAAAGAATCCTCAAGGGTGAGGATGCGACAGCGATCGCCATCCGCGCCGACGGTTTCACCGGCCCGCTATCGGTCAAGGTAGAGGAGAAGCGGCAGGCGCCGCCGCGGCTGCACGACCTGCCTTCGCTACAGAAGCTTTGCGGCTCGCGGTTCGGATGGACTGCGGCTAAAACACTCGAGGTTGCACAGGAACTCTACGACGGGAACGGCAAGAAACTGATTACCTATCCCAGGGCGGAGTCACGCTATCTGCCTGAGAGCCTGATCGTGGACGTGCCCAAGATCCTGGCGGCGCTCACAGCTGGCCAGTCGTTTGGCTCGCTGCCAATGCCGTCTAAGCCGATCATCCGCCGAGGCAAGTCGGGGCATTTCTGGGACAAAGGTCTCGAAGGGGTGTCCCACCACGCCATCATCCCCAACGGGAACACGGTGGACGAACTACGGACCATCTGGCCGCGCCTGGCAGCAGACGAGCGCCGATTGTTCATGATCGTCGCCCGTTCATATCTGGCGGCCTTGATGCCCGGCTACCGCTACCGTCAAACGACCGCACTGCTTGATGTCCAGGGGCATGTATTTCGCGCGGTAGGCCGCCAACCCATCGAGGTTGGCTGGCGGGCCGCATTTGGCGAGGAGCAAGAGAGCGATGGCCGTGATGGCGGAGAGGACGACGAGCGCCAGATGCTGCCAATGCTGCGGGACAGGGAGAGCGTCAACCTGCGCGAGCCCAAGGTGGAAGCCAAGGAAACCAAGCCGCCGCCCCGGTACAATGAGGGCACGCTGATCGATGCGATGGCAAACGCCTGGCGCTTTGTCGAAAACCCTGAGCACCGCGAACGGCTGAAGGAAGCGAAGGGAATAGGAACGCCGGCCACTCGCGGCGAGGTCCTCCAGGGCCTCAAGCGGCAGGAAATGCTGTTCGCGAGCGGCAAGCATATCGTGCCGACGGAGCGGGGCTTGGCGTTGTTCGGTGTGCTGGAGAAGTCCGACCAGGCACTGGTCGATCCCGCAGTGACGGCGAAACTCGAATTCCTGCTCGACGAGGTCCTATTCGGCCGGCGCCGCGCGGAAGAGGCAATCGGCGCCGTCTGCGGCCAAGCCGCCCGTATC
>CAIWAJ010000256.1:0-2465 GCA_903910565.1 uncultured Rhodospirillales bacterium | reverse complement strand
GGTCGGTCCGCTCTCGACCACGCGACCGAGGTACATGATCACGACGCGGTCGCTCACGTGCTGGACCACGCCGAGGTCGTGGCTGATGAAGAGGTAAGTGAGGTTGAGCGCTTCGCGCAGGTCGATGAACAGGTTCAGCACCTGGGCCTGGATCGACACGTCGAGCGCCGCCACCGCCTCGTCGCACACCAGAAACTCCGGCTGCACCGCCAGCGCCCGGGCGATGCCGATGCGCTGGCGCTGGCCGCCGGAGAACTGATGCGGGTAGCGGCGCTTATAGGCGGGGTCGAGCCCGGCGCGGCGCAGCTGCGCGTCGATATAGTCGTCACCGCCGCCTTTGGGGATCATGCCGTGCACGCGCGGCGCCTCGCCGACGATGTCCGCCACCCGCATGCGCGGATTGAGGCTGGCATAGGGGTCCTGGAAAATCATCTGCACCGCGAGCGTGGCCTTGCGCATGGCGTCTGGCGCCATGGCGGTGATGTCGCGGCCCTTCCAGATCACCTGGCCGTCCGACGGCGGCATGATGCCGGCGACCATGCGGCCGATTGTGGACTTGCCGCAGCCGGATTCACCGACGAGGCCGACCACCTCGCCCTTGGCGATGCTGAGATCGACCGTATCCACCGCGCGCACCACCTGCTCCGGCACGGGGTTGCCGAGGCTGCGGCGCAAGCCGCGGGTGAGGCGGGCGGCGGCGTCGAGATGCTTCCCGAAGCGCTTGGAGACGCCGCGCAGTTCAATGACGGGTTCGCTCATGACGCCTCGGCGGTCGCGGTCAGCGGGTGGAAGCAGCGCAGCATGCGGCCGGGGGTCGGGGCCGATTCTGGCGGATCGGCCTCGCATTCCGCCGTCGCGCTGGCGCAGCGGGTGCGGAAGGCGCAGCCAGCCGGCAGGTTGATCAGCTGCGGCGTCATCCCCGGTATCTGCCGCAGCCGCGTGCCGCGCTTATTGCGCGACGGCACGGAGCCGATCAGCCCGGCGGTATAGGGGTGCATCGGGGCGTCCAGCACATCCACCACCGCGCCGGTTTCCACGATGCGGCCGGCATACATCACCGCGATCCGGTCGGCGAGGCCGGCGACGACGGAGAGGTCATGAGTGATCCAGATCAGCGCGGTGCCGTGCTCGCGGGCAAGCTTTTGCACCTCGGCCAGGATCTGCGCCTGGATCGTCACGTCGAGCGCGGTCGTCGGCTCGTCGGCGATGATCAGCTCCGGCCGGTGCAGCAAGGCGATGGCGATTGCCACGCGCTGGCGCATGCCGCCGGAGAACTGGTGCGGATAGGCCGAAAGCCGCTCCTCCGGCGAGGGGATGCCAACCATGCCCAGCGCGTCGCGCGAGCGGGCGCGCGCCTCGGCGTTGGAGACCTTGGCGTGGGCGTGCACGGTCTCCATCATCTGGGTGTCGATGCGCAGGACCGGATTGAGCGTCATCATCGGGTCCTGGAAAATCATCGCGATGCGGTTGCCGCGCAGCTGGCGCAGCTCCTCCTCCGGCAACGCGGTGATGTCCTGCCCGTGGAACAGAATGCGCCCGGCGGCGATGCGGCCCGGCGGTTCCACCAGTCCGATCAGCGAGAAGCCGGTGACCGTCTTGCCCGAACCGGATTCGCCGACGAGGCCCAGCACCTCACCGCGATCGACGTGGAAGGACACGCCATCCACCGCCTTCACCACCCCCGCGCGGGTGTGGAAATGGGTCGCCAGACCCTCGACCGTCAGGGTATGGCTCATCGCTTCAGCCTCGGGTTCAGCACGTCGCGCAACTGGTCGCCGACGAGGTTGATGGCAATGATGGTCACCAGCAGGGCGATGCCGGGATAGAAGCTGATCCAGTATTTGCCGGACAGCATGTACTGGTAGCCATTGGCGATCAGCAGCCCGAGCGAGGGCTCGGTGATCGGCACGCCGAGGCCGAGGAAGGACAAGGTGGCCTCCAGCGTGATGGCCCGCGCGATCTGGATGGTGCCGATGACGATCAGCGGCGGCATGCAATTGGGCAGTAGATGGAAGGCCAACAGCCGCCAGCGCGGCAGCGCGAGGCACTCGGCGGCCTCGATATATTCCCGCCGGCGCTCCACCAGGGCGGCGCCGCGGGCGGTGCGGGCGTAGCGCGCCCATTCCACCAGCACCAGCGCCAGCATCACGTTCAGCACCCCCTTGCCCAGCACGGCAAGGATCATCAGCGCCACCAGGATGGCGGGGAAGGAGAGCTGGAGATCGACCAGCCGCATGATCGCCGTCTCCACCTTGCCGCCGAAATAGGCGGCGGCGAGGCCAAGGGCGGAGCCGATCGCCCCGGCGACGATCGCCGAGCCGACGCCGACGCCGAGCGAGATGCGCAGCCCGTAGATGATGCCGGACAGCATGTCCCGTCCCTGGTCATCGGTGCCGAGCCAGAACACCAGCCCGTCCGCCGATTTGGATCCGGGCGCCAGGCGGCCATCCATGATGTCGAGCTGG
>CAIWAJ010000255.1:0-8056 GCA_903910565.1 uncultured Rhodospirillales bacterium | reverse complement strand
CCTCGGCGTCGAGGCGGGCGACGGCGGCATCGGCGTCGCGCTGGATCTGCGCGGCGTGGGTGAGGTCATCCTCGATCTGGCGCAGGCGGGCCCGTCCGGAGTCCAGCGCCTCCTGGGCGCGGGTGGCCTCGGCGGCGATGGTCTCGAGGCCGAGGCGATGGCGTTCGAGCGCGGTGCGCGCCTCGGCTTCTTGGGTGCGCAGGGCCGGCAGCACGGCCGCGGCTTCGGTGGCGCGGGTGGCGGCGGCGGTTGCCGTCGCGGTGGCGGTGCTCACCGCGCTTTCGGCGGCCTGGAAAGCGGCGCGGGCCGCATCGCGCTGCGCCACCGCGCGGGCGCGCTGCACGGCGAGCAGCTCCGCCTCGGCGTTGCGGATGGTGGCGGAAATGCTGCGGTAGCGATTGGCCTGGCGCGCCTGGCGCTTCAGCCCGTCGAGCTGGGTTTCGAGCTGGCCGCGCAAATCCTCGGCGCGGGCGAGATTGGCCTCAGCCGCCCGCAGCTTGATCTCGGCCTCGTGGCGGCGCGCGTGCAGGCCGGTGATGCCCGCCGCCTCCTCCAGGATGCTGCGGCGCTCCTCCGGCCGTGCGTTGACAATGCTGGCGACGCGGCCCTGGCTGACCATGCCCGAGGAGTGCGAGCCGGTGGCGAGGTCGGCGAACAGGGTCTGCACGTCCCGCGCGCGGGCCTCCTTGCCGTTCACCCGGTAGGCGCTGCCATTGCCACGCTCGATGCGCCGGCTGACCTCGATTTCCGGCGTGTCGTGATGCGGCGGCGGCAGCAGGCCGCGCGCGTCGTCGAGTTGCAGCGTCACCTCGGCGATGTTGCGCGAGGCGCGGGCGGCGGTGCCGGCGAAAATCACGTCATCCATTTCGCCGCCCCGCATGGAGCGGGCGGAGCTCTCCCCCATCGCCCAGCGCAGCGCCTCGACCACGTTGGACTTGCCGCAGCCATTTGGCCCAACGATGCCGGTCAGTCCCGGCCGGATATCCACCACCGCCGGTTCGGCGAAGCTTTTGAAACCGGCGATGCGCAGGCGGCTGAAGCTGATGGGCAATGCGGTGGTCCCTGTCTCTCAGCCCGCGGCGGCGGCCACGAGCTTGGCGAAGTCATCCGGACTGCGGCCGCCGGACTCGCGGCGGTTCTTGGCGCCTGGGCCGTTGAAGATGAAGCTCGGGGTCGAGTCGACGTGGTAGATCTTGTCCGCCTCCTCCTGCCCCTTGAGGATGGCCGCGCGTAGCCCCTGGTCAGCGGTGGCGGCATTGAACGCGTCGCGGCCCATGCCGGCGAGGGCGGCGATTTTCGCCAATTCCTCGATCGGGTTGGCCTGGCGGTTGAAGGCCCAGCGGTCCTGCGAGGCGAACAGCGCGGTGAGGAACGGATCGTAGCGCTCCACGGGCAGCGAACGTGCCACCATCGCCGCGGTCAGCGCCAGCTGGTCGAGCGGGAAGTCGCGGAACACCATGCGCGCCTTGCCGGTATCGAGCAGCGCGGACTTGATCCCCGGCATGCTGTCGCGGTGGAAGGCGGCGCAATGCGGGCAGGTCATGGAGAACCATTCGGTGACCACCACCGGCGCGTCGGCCTTGCCGAGGCTGCGCTCCGCCATGCGCGGGTCACCCGCCGGCGCCGCGGCGGTGGTTGGAGCGGCGGGCGGGGCGGGGGGCGGGGCCGGCTTCTCGCCGGCCAGGCGCCAGTACGCCACCCCACCGGCCCCGGCGGCGGCGACGATTCCCCCAACAGTTAGTAGTGAACGGCGTGATGACGGCATATTGACCTCTATATCTGGTAGTGTAGCCGGGCTGCCCCCAATGAGTCGATAGGCTCAGCGCCGTGGTGCGGCAAGCACGGAGCGGCCGAGTTTCTCGAGTGCGTCGCGCAGCCCGTCCTCCGGCAGTCCGGCCACCGCCCGCCGGGCCGCCTCGATCGCCGGGCGGCGCGGCGGCGGCTTGGCGGCGGCGGCCGGCGCGATGTCCTGCACGAAGCGCAACCGCGTCACCGTGACCTGCCCGAGATGCCCATTGATGCGCGCGATAAGCTGGTCGGCGAGGTGCTGCAACTCCATTGCCATCGGCCCGGCGCAGGCGATTGCCAGCGTACCCGAGAACAGCTTACGCGGCTGGCTCACTGCGGCGATCGAGGGGCCGACGATCGCCGCCCAATCCGCCATCACCTGCGCGGCCGCCGGCGAGCGCTTGCGGAACGCCGGCCGCACAATGCCGGGCAGCAGCGCGGAGACCGTGCGCGGCCCATAGAAATGGCGGGCGTTCTTGTCGTCGTCAGCGCTGCTCGTCATACACGCTCCATGCCCTCACAAGCCGACCTCCTCGCCTGGTATGACCGCAACCGCCGGCGCATGCCGTGGCGGGCGGAACCAGGACAGACCGCCGACCCGTATCGCGTCTGGCTCAGCGAGATCATGCTGCAACAGACCACCGTTGCCGCCGTCATACCCTATTATGAGAAATTCCTCACCCGCTTCCCCACCGTGGCAGACCTCGCGGCGGCCGAGAGCGCCGCGGTGATGCAGGCCTGGGCCGGCCTCGGCTACTACGCCCGCGCCCGCAACCTGCACGCCTGCGCCAAGGCGGTGGCGGCGCGCGGCGGATTTCCCAGGGATATCCCGGGGTTGCTGGCCCTCCCCGGCATCGGCCCCTACACCGCGGCGGCCATCGGCGCGATCGCCTTCGCCATCCCCGTCATCCCCGTCGACGGCAATGTCGAGCGCGTGGTCTCCCGCCTGTTCGCCATCGAGACCCCGCTGCCCGCCGCCAAGCCCGCGATCGCCGCCGCCGCGCAATCCCTCGCAGGCCCGCGCCCCTCCGACCTCGCCCAGGCGCTGTTCGACCTCGGGGCGACCATCTGCACCCCCACCAACCCGGCCTGCGCGATCTGCCCCTGGATGGCCGCCTGCCAGGCCCGCGCGTTGGGGATCGCGGCCACACTGCCGCGCAAGGCGGCGAAGAAGCCACGCCCTACCCGCCATGGCGCCGTGTTCCACCTCGCCGATCCCATGGGGGCCATCCTGCTGCGCCGCCGCCCCGAGAAAGGCCTGCTCGGCGGCATGGCCGAACTCCCCGGCACCCCCTGGCGCCCCGAGCCCTGGCCGACCGCCGAGGCGCTGTCCCTCGCCCCGGCCCACGCCGCCTGGCGCCATGCCGGCCGGGTGCATCACGTCTTCACCCATTTCGAACTGCATCTCGACGTCTACGCGGCCGAAACCGCGGCCATCCGCGTCAACGACGGCTATCTCGCCCCCGCCGCGACGCTCGATGGCGAAGCCCTGCCCTCGGTGATGCGCAAATGCCTCGCCGCAATCAGCGCAGCGGCGTCCAGGTCCCGCCCTTGACGGTGACCAGCACCAGCGCCCGCTCATCGGTGCCGTTGTGGTTCGCCGGCGACATCGAATACACCCCGCAGGCGCCGTAGAGATCCTTCACCTGCTCCATCGCATCGCGCAGCGCGGTGCGAAACGCCTGTGTTCCTGGCTGGGCCGCCTTCAGCGCCACCGGGGCGGCCTGGGCGATCAGCAGGAAACTGTCCCACGCCATCGCCCCGAACAGCGAGCGGCTGTTGGCGCCATATTTGCCCTCATAGGTCTGCACATAGCCCATCGCCGGTTTGCGCAAGGCGTCCCCTTCCGCGAGCTGCTCCGCCACCGTCACCGGGCTCGCCGAAAGCACCATCCCCTCCGCCGACGCCCCCGCGACGCGCAGAAAATCGGGGTTCGCGATGCCCTGGTTATGGATCACCATCCCCTTATAACCGCGCGCCTTCAGCTCCAGTACCGGCAGTGCGCCAGGCGTGCCCGAGCCGGCGACAAACACCGCGTCCGGCTGCTTGGCAAACGTCTTCAACACCTGCGGCGTCACCGAAGTGTCGCTGAGGTTGTATTTCTCGTCCCCCAGCCAGGCGATCCCGCGCTTCTCCGCCTCCGACTTGGCCGCCGCGTTGAACGCGTCGCCGAACGACGTCGCCTGCGCGATGCTCGCGAGCGTCTTGCCGCCATGCGCCTTCAGCCAGCTCAGCGGCGCCGACATCATCAGCGCCTCCGACGCCGCAAGCTTGAACGCCCAGCGCCGATTGCCCTCCTGCGGCACGATCACCGATTCGGAGCCGGCAAGCGAGATGAACGGCGTCCCGCTCGTCCCTGCCGCATCCAGCACCGCCAGCGACGTCGGCGTCACCGAGGGGCCGATGATGATGTCGGCCTTCTCCTCGTTCGCCAGCTTCTGGAAATCCTTCACCGCCGTCGTGCTGTCGCTCGCGTCATCGAGCACCACGAACCGCACCTTCTGCCCGGCAATTTCCCGCGGCATCATGTCGATGATATTGCGCTCGGGAATCCCCAGCGACGCCGCGGGGCCCGTGAGCGACAAAATCGCGCCGATCGTGATGTCGGCGCGGGCGGCGGCCGGGGCGAGGGCGATCAGGGCGGCGAGGGCGGTCAAGCTGGGGCGCATCGGGGGATCCTCGGTCTAGAAGTCCGTGGCGGGCGGCGAAACGTCAGCCAGCCGAAGCGCAGCCGGCGGGCGGCGGCAACATCAAGCGCCGGGCTGCCTGCTAGGGCTTGTTCACCGGCGAGGCCGGGTCGAACAAATAGCCGAGCACGTCCTTGATATCCTGCTCGCTCAGAATCCGCTCGGCGCCGAAACGCGGCATGGTGGAGCACGCCTTGGTGGCCTGCGGGTTGAAGATTTTCGCGTAAGCCGCGCGGACCTCCTCCGCATCGAAATCCCGCAGCAGGCCGTAGCGCGAGATGCTGGGCCCGAGCGTGCCCGCCTTGCTCTCGGCGCGGTCGATTCGATGGCACGCATAGCACCCCTCGCCAAGTCCAGGGCCGATCGGCACGGCATACCGATTACCCAACGCCCCGCGGGCGATCGCCTCCCCCCGCCGCCAGTCGCCCAGAAAAGCCCCATCCACGGGCAGCGCAATCGTCCTCGCCTCCCGCGCCATGATCGCCTCCGCCTCCATCGCATTCGGCACGCCGCCACGCGCGGCACATATCGACTGCGTCTCATCCGCCGCCGCCGCCGTCACCAACCCAATCGCCAGCACAAGAACCGAAAACACGCGCAACCCCGCCACCGCCACCCCCGAACGCAGCCCTGCCACGGCAGCCTAACCGCCCCGATCCATCCCTTTCAACAACGATATCACCACCCCCCGCATTGACCCTCCGCCCCGCCATTGCCACCATGGCGCATCGATCCCGGAGGAGACCCCGACCATGAAAACCCGTGCCGCCGTCGCCCGTAAGGCCGGCGCCCCCCTGAGCCTGGAAACCGTTGATCTCGAAGGCCCGCGCGAGGGCGAGGTCCTGGTCGAAATCAAGGCCACCGGCATCTGCCACACCGACGAATTCACCCTCTCCGGCGGCGACCCGGAAGGCATCTTCCCCTCCATTCTCGGCCATGAGGGCGCCGGCGTCGTCGTCGATGTCGGCAAGGGCGTCACCGGCCTCAAGAAGGGCGACCACGTCATTCCGCTCTACACGCCGGAATGCCGCCAGTGCGAATACTGCCTCAGCCGCAAAACCAACCTCTGCGTCGCCATCCGCTCCACCCAGGGCAAGGGCCTCATGCCCGACGGCACCAGCCGCTTCTCCTGCGACGGCCAGCAGATCGCCCACTACATGGGCACCTCGACCTTCTCCAACTTCACCGTCCTGCCCGAAATCGCCCTGGCGAAAATCCGCCCCGACGCCCCCTTCGACAAGGTCTGCTACATCGGCTGCGGCGTCACCACCGGCCTCGGCGCGGTGATGAACACCGCCAAGGCCGAGGCCGGCTGCCGCGCCGTCGTCTTCGGCCTCGGCGGCATCGGCCTCAACGTCATCCAGGGCCTGCGCATGATCGGCGCCGAGCAGATCGTCGGCGTCGACATCAACCCCGGCCGCAAGGCGATGGCCGAGAAGTTCGGCATGACCGACTTCGTCAACCCGAAAGAGGTGGAAGGCGACCTCGTCCCCTACCTCGTCAACCTCACCAAGGGCGGCGCCGACTACTCCTTCGAATGCGTCGGCAACACCACCCTCATGCGCCAGGCCCTCGAATGCGCCCATCGCGGCTGGGGCAAATCCATCGTCATCGGCGTCGCCGGCTCGGGCCAGGAAATCTCCACCCGCCCCTTCCAGCTCGTCACCGGCCGCGTCTGGATGGGCACCGCCTTCGGTGGCGCCCGCGGCCGCACCGACGTGCCGCGCATCGTCGATTGGTACATGGATGGCCGCATCAACATCGATGACCTCATCACCCACGTGCTGCCCTTCGAACAGATCAACGATGGCTTCGAGCTGATGCGCAAGGGCGAGAGCATCCGCAGCGTCGTGGTTTACTAGGCAAGCGGTTCTTTTTTGAAAAAAAGAACCAAAAAACTTCTATCACTTTGCTTCGGAGATCCCCCGGGAAACTCCGAAGCAAACGAATAAAAAATTTTGGTTCTTTTTATTCACAAAAAGAACACGCGTCACTCTTTCCCCATCTCCTGCCGCAGCACATCAAGCGGCACCCAAACCCCATCCCGCTCGAAATGCCAGAACGTCCACCCATTGCATGAGGGCGCGTTCTGCACCTCCGCCCCCACCTTGTGGATCGAGCCCTGGATGCTCCCCGCGCGGATCGAACCATCCGCCACCACCACCGCCTGCGCCCGCTTCATCCGGTCCATCAGCACCGTGCCCGCCGGCAACTCGCCCCGCTCCACAAACCCGCCGAACGGAATCCGCGGCGCCTCCCGCTTGCCCGGCGTCGTCGCGATCTCCGCCTCCGTCGCCGGCCGCACCCGCCCCAGCGCCGCCTCCACCTAGGCCGGATGCCGCTCGATCCCGATGTAATGCCGCGACAACCGCCGCGCCACCGCCGCCGTCGTCCCGGTCCCCAGGAACGGGTCCAGCACGATATCCCCCTGCATCGTCGAAGCCAGCAACACCCGGTGCAGCAGCGATTCCGGTTTTTGGGTCGGGTGCAGCTTCAGCCCATGCTCGTTCTTCATCCGCTCCGCCCCGGTGCACAGCGGCAGATACCAGTCCGAGCGCATCTGGATGTCGTCGTTCAGCGACTTCATCGCCTGGTAGTTGAACCGGTAGCGCGCATCCTTGCCCCGCGCCGCCCAGATCATCGTCTCATGCGCGTTGGTGAACCGCCGCCCCTTGAAATTCGGCATCGGGTTGGCCTTCCGCCAGATCACGTCATTGAGGATCCAGAACCCCAACTCCTGCATGATCGCGCCAATGCGGAAAATATTGTGGTAGCTGCCGATCACCCAGATCGTCGCGTCCTTGCGCATCAGCCGCCGCGCTTCGCTCAGCCACTCATGGGTGAACCGGTCATAGGCCGCGAAATCGTCGAACCGATCCCAGTCGTCGTCTACCCCATCGACCAGGCTGTCATCCGGCCGCCGCAACTCCCCCCGCAATTGCAGGTTGTACGGCGGGTCGGCAAACACACAATGCACCGATGCCGTGGGCAGCATGCGCATGATGCGCACACTCTCCCCAAGCATGATCTGGTCGAGCGGCAATTCGCGAACGATTTCCAAGGGCGCGGGCAGCTCCGGCTGGTCGGTGGATGGTGATCGGCGATGGGGCGAGACGTCAAGGCGAACAATATGCGACGATGGCCATGCGATTCGTGGCCTCGTCAAGCAACGACGCACCCGAACATATTGATTATAAAATTCTTCTATCTGAAAACACGCTTCCCCAAGCCAGGCTGCTCGCCGCAGGGCAAAACGGTAGTCAGGCAAGTGAAGGGGGAAGGATGTTCTTTTTGTGAACAAAAAGAACCAAAAAAACTCTGACGCGTAGCGCAGCGAAGCGGCGGCGGGAGCGGCAGCGGATCGGCTTCGATCCGCGAAATCGATCTCCCATGCCGTTGGCGTACGTAGGCGGGATGGCTGTGAGTGGCAGTCTAATGTTCCGATATAGCAACAATTAGAACATGAATTTGGCTCCGCGGCTCAGTCCCTGGGTAATCGCCTGGGGAGGAGCTTCATCGGTTTTCCCTCGGAGTTGGGGTACCAGAGGATGGCTTCGCGCTGTTTGCGGGTCAAACGGCGG
>CAIWAJ010000254.1:0-8925 GCA_903910565.1 uncultured Rhodospirillales bacterium | reverse complement strand
GCTATGAGGTGACGCCGATCAATCCCGGGCTCGCCGGGCAGAGCCTGCATGGCCGCCTCGTGATGGCGCGGCTGGAGGAGGCGGTGCCGCTCGACATGATCGACGTGTTCCGCGCCTCCACCCATCTGCCGGGCGTCGTGGATGAGGCGATTCGCCTGGGCGCCCGCACCATATGGGCGCAGCTCGGCGTGGTCGACATCGCCGCCGCGGCGCGCGCCCGGGCGGCTGGGATCACCATGGTCATGGACCGCTGCCCCTCCATCGAAGTGCGGCGGCTCGGCCTATGATTGCGGGGAGTTCTCCGAGGTTTAACCTTCGGACGCGGCGTTCCCGCTTGAAGCGCGGCGGGCGACGGGCCACATCGATCGCTGACGACGCCGGACGGAATTGCGGCCGACGCATAGGGGACAGCAAATGACCAACGAGGAACGGGATCTCATCCTCAACTTCATCCAGCGCGTCGGCGGCAATCAGGCCTCCGGCTTCGGCTCGGTGCCCTCGACCAATCCGGCGATGCCGCCGATCGACCGCGAGGCGGATGCCTACATCGCCGAGCAGTTCGCGAAATTCCCGGAGGCGCGCTATCGCATCACCCAGCTCGCCTTCGTGCAGGAGCATGCGCTGGCCGAGGCGAGCAACCGGATCAACCAGTTACAGGCCGAGAATCAGGCGTTGCGCCAGGCGCAACAGACCCAGCCGGCGCAGCCCGCCGCGTCGCCCTGGGGCCAGGCCGCGCAGCCGGCGGCGCAGCCTTCGCGCGGTTTTTTCGGTAGCGTGTTCGGTGGCGGCCAGCAGGCGGCCCCTCCCCCTCCCCCGCAATATCAGCAGCCGCAATACGCCCCGCCACCGCCGCAATACGCGCCGGGCTACCAGCCCGGCATGTTCCAGCAGCGTGGCTCCGGCTTCCTCGGTTCGGCGCTGACCACCGCGGCCGGCGTTGCCGGCGGCATGGTCGCCGGTAATGCGCTGATGAACCTGTTCTCCGGCCACCACGACCAGGGCTATGGCGGCGGCTTTGGCGGAGGTGGTTTCAGCGGCGGCGGCTTCGGCAATCCGGCCTCGGCGCCCGGCTACTTCCCGCCACAGGCGCCCTCCGCCAGCCCCTGGGCGACGGACCCCACTCCCTCGGCCGATCCCTACGAGGTCGGCGGCCTGTCGAAAGATGCGACGGGCTACGGCACCCAGGATAGCGGCGGCTGGCAGCAGGCGGCGTCGAACACCGGCGGCTGGCAGGATGCCCCGGATGACGGGCCTTCCGGCGGCGGCGGCGGCTGGTCGGACGCTGGCGGCTCGAGCGACGACCCCTGAGGCCAGCCTCGCATTCCCCCGCATCGGTGGCGGTGCTAATCTCGTCCGATGCGGATTCTCGCCCTTGATGGAGCCCTCGCGCGCTGCGCCGTCGCCCTGGTGGATGACGGCGCAGTGATCGCCGTACGCCACGAGCCGGCGGGCCATGGCCAGGCCGCCGCCCTGGCGCCGATGGTCGTGTCGGTGCTCGCCGAGGCCGGAGTCGCCGCCGACACTCTCGATGGCGTCGCCGTCACCGTCGGGCCCGGCAGCTTCACTGGCCTGCGTGCAGCAATTGCGCTGGCGCAGGGCATCGCCACCGGGGCGGGATGCCCGGTGGTCGGCGTCGGCGTGGCCGAAGCGATGGCCGCCGCCTTGCCGAACCTCGGCGGGCGCGAACTCTGGGTGGCGATCGACAGCCGCCGTGGACGCGTATTCCTGCACCGCGCCGACGGCGAGGCGGAGGCGATGGATCTTGCCGATCTCCCCCGCGTCACCGGCCGGGTGGCTGTGGCGGGCGACGCAGCCATCGCGGTGGCCTGCCGGCTCGCAGCGATGGACGTCGATGTGATGTTGACCGATGTGCGCCTGCCACCGATCCGTCAGGTCGCCCTGGTCGGTGAACAGCGCCTGCGCGGCGAGCGACCGCCGCGCGCGGCGCAACCGCTCTACGTCGACCCGCCGGAAGCGAAGCTGCCGGCTGGCGGGTTGCGCCCGGCACCACGTCTAGAGTGATCCGCGCGACCCCTGCTCACGCGATCGTGATGTCGGACATTCATCGCGCGAGCTTCCCGCCCGCGGAGTCCTGGGGGCCTGACGCCTTCGCCTTACAGCTCGCACTTCCCGGCGTCTTCGGCCTCCTCGCCGATCAAGGCGGCGCCGTGCTGGCCCGCGGCGCTGCGGATGAGGCGGAGGTCCTGACGATTGCCGTACTTCCATCCGAGCGCCAGCGCGGGCTTGGCCGCCTTCTGCTGACGGCCGCGATGGAGACCGCGGCTCGCTCCGGAGCGGAAACGATGTTTCTTGAAGTCTCCACGGTCAACATTGCGGCGCGCGGCCTCTACGATTCAGCCGGTTTCACCCCTGCCGGACTTCGGCGACGTTACTATGCGGATGGCAGCGATGCATTGGTGTTGCGACGCCGCATTACTTCCGGCGCAGCAACAGCCGAGTGATTCCGTCGGCATCTTCTTCGGCTGCCAATACTTGGTGCCCCTGCTCGAGAGCCGTGCGCGGCACATTGCGGCGCGGCTCATCGCCCTTGAGCAGCACGCGCAGAATCTGCCCAGACGCCAGGCGGTCGAGCGCCAATCGCGTTTTGACGAACGTCATCGGGCAATATTCCCGCGTTACGTCAATTTCATGATCCGCCTCGATCGAAGCTTGCTCAATCGTTTGCCTGATCTTTTCCGCCATGGTTGTTGTTGAGGCCTCTTCTTACAGGTCAAATTAAATCATTGCACGACATCGACACCGCCACATATATGGCGGCAAATAATCGTGCGCAAAGGATAATTCGATGGCTGACGCTGGCAACGATTCGGATGTTCTTGGGCTTACTGCCCAGATCGTCTCTGCCCATGTTTCGAACAACTCTGTTTCGTCGGACACCCTGCCGGCGCTGATCCAGGACATCTACCGTACCCTCGCGGCGATTGGGCGCGGTGAACCGGTTGTCGAGAAGCAGCAGCCGGCGGTTCCCGTGAAGAAGTCGGTCTTTGCCGATCACATCGTCTGCCTCGAGGATGGCAAGAAGCTGAAGATGCTGAAGCGCCACCTCAAGACCGCCTATAACATGACGCCCGATCAATACCGCGATAAATGGGGCCTGCCCCCTGACTATCCGATGGTGGCGCCCAATTACGCCAAGCATCGCTCCTCGCTCGCCAAGAAGATCGGTCTCGGCACCAAGCCACGCGGCCGCTAATCCCTGCACTGGCCGCGGGGGGCATGCGTGCCCCTAGTGGCGCGGTCGGCGGGATGAGGTAATCTCCCTGCAATGGACAGCAGGATAGAGCGGCTTTGCATCGAACGCGGGTTGAAGATGACCGGGCAGCGCCGGGTCATCGCCCGTGTGCTGTCGGCTGCCGAGGACCATCCCGACGTCGAAGAACTCTACCGCCGCGCGGCGGAGCTTGACCGCAATATCTCGATCGCCACCGTCTATCGCACCGTGCGGCTCCTTGAGGAAAAGGGCATCCTTGAGCGACGCGATTTCGGTGGTGGCCGGGCGCGCTATGAGCCGAGCGAACAGGGCCATCACCATCATCTGATCGACGTCGAAACCGGCAAGGTCGTCGAGTTCGAGGATGCCGAGCACGAGCGCGTGCTTCAGGCGATCGCCCAGCGCCTCGGTTTCGAACTGGTCTCCCATCGGCTTGAGCTGTTTGGCCGTCGTCGCGCCCCGGCCGGGCGCAAGCCCGACGGCGACTAGCCACCTCCACCCTCCCAGGAATCCGACCATGCGGCGTTTTAACGTGATCATGACCAGCCCCCGGCTGGCGGCGCCGGCGGTGGCGATCCTCGAGGCGGCCGGCTGCGACATCCATTATATGGAGCCATACCCGAGCGCGGCGGCGGTCGCGGCGCTGAGCGGCCAGGTTCAGGCGGACGCCATCCTCAGTCGCCAGGGCCCAGTCATGGCCGCGGCGATGGACGCATCCGCCCGGCTGCGCATCGTGGCGCGGCACGGCGTCGGCGTCGACGATGTCGACATCCCGGCCGCCACCGCGCGCGGCATCCTGGTCACCCGTGCACCCGGCTCCAACACCACCGCGGTCGCCGAGCATACAATCGCCCTCATCCTCGCGCTCGCCAAGGATCTGCGGCCGCTCGCCACCTCGATCGGCGGCGGCGCCTGGCGCGGGGCGGCGACCAAGGTGCGCGATATCGCCGGGCTGCGCCTCGGCCTGCTCGGCTATGGCGCGATCGGCCGAGCGGTGGCGGCCATGGCGGCGCCATTCGGCATGGTGATCAGCGCCTATGACCCATCGAAGAATGATGCGGTATTCCCCCCCGTGCGACGCGCGGCGACGCTGGAGGCGCTGTGCGCGGAGGCTGATGTGCTGTCGGTACATTGCCCCTATGCCCCAGCGACCCGTCACATCGTCAACGCGGCCTCACTCGCCGCCATGCCGCGAGGCGGCTACGTCATCAACACCGCGCGCGGCGGCATCGTCGATGAGGACGCGCTGGCCGCCGCGTTGGACAGTGGCCACATCGCCGGCGCCGGGCTCGATGTGTTCGAGAACGAGCCGCCGCGCCCCGACCACCCCCTGCGCAATCATCCGCACGTGCTGCCCACGCCCCACGTCGCCGGGGTGACAGACGGGTCCTTGGTGAACATGGGGGTGATGGCGGCCGAGTGCATCGCCGCCACCCTGACCGGGGGCGTCGTGCCGCCGGAGCGGATCGTGCGTGGCTGACCCGCCCGCCGCGTCGCGCGACGCCTGGTTCGGCAGGTTCCTCGCCCACCCGCGCCTGGCTGCGCTTGGCCTTGGCCTGGTCTCCGCCGCGGCGCTGCCACCACTGCACATTCTTCCGGCGCTGTGGCTCTGCCTGCCCGGCCTGCTCTTGCTGCTCAACCGCTCCAGCGACTGGCGCGCCGCCGCCGCGGTGGCGTTTTGCTTCGGCCTCGGCCATCACATCGCGGGACTCTACTGGATCACCGAGGCGATCCTGATCGAGGCGGCGACATTCTGGTGGCTGGTGCCGCTCGGGGTGCCGATGCTGGCGGCCGTCCTTGCGCTGTTCATCGCCGTTCCCTGCGCCATCGCGCGCCTTGCGCCGGAGCCGGGGCGCTTGTGGGTGCTGGCGGGGCTATGGGTGTTGTCCGACATCG
Organism: uncultured Rhodospirillales bacterium; assembly: GCA_903910565.1. GTDB lineage: Bacteria > Pseudomonadota > Alphaproteobacteria > Acetobacterales > Acetobacteraceae > CAIYPH01. The sequence continues at coordinate 3,797 of CAIWAJ010000254.1, read as the reverse complement.
CGCGCCAATTCGTGTTGTCCGGGTTTCCGTGGAATCCGCTGGGTAGCGTCTGGGCGGCGCCGGGAGGCTTCGGCGATATGATGCTCCAGCCCGCCGCGCTGATGGGCGTGCATGGGCTGAGCCTGATGACGCTCCTGATCGGCTTCGCGCCGCTTGGCGGACGCCGCGGCATGGCGGTGGCCTGCGCGGCGCTCCTGGCGTGGGGGGGCTATGGCGCCAGCCGCCTCGCGCCCAATCCGCCGGCATCGACCCCGCTCACCGTGGTGCTGGTGCAGGGCAACATCGCCCAGGAGGGAAAATGGGAGCGCGAGCGGGCTCTGCGGCATTTCAATAGTTACCTGTCGCTCACCCGCTCCGGTGTCGCCGCGGCCGGTGGCGCGCCGACGCTGGCGATATGGCCGGAAACCGCGAGTCCCTTCCTCATCGAGAGCGATGCCGACGCCCGCGCCGCCGTGGCCGCGGCGGCGAGCGGCCCTGCCTTTATCGGCGCGGTCCGCTTCGATGCCGCGCGGCGGCCATACAACAGCCTCGTCGCCGTGAATGGGCCCGGGCCGGCACCGGCGGTCTATGACAAGTGGCACCTGGTGCCGTTCGGGGAATACCAGCCCGGCTGGTTCCCGCTGCCGATCGCCTTTGTCTCCGGCGATGGGTTCGGCCGCGGCGCGGGCCCGCAAACCTGGCGCCTGCCGGGCATCCCGGCCGTTGGCCCGCTGATCTGCTACGAGGCCATTTTCCCCTCCGAGGGTGTCGCCGCCGACCGGCCGGAATGGCTGGTGAACGTCACCAATGACGCGTGGTTCGGCAATTCGACCGGCCCGCGGCAGCACCTCGCCGCGGCGCGGCTGCGGGCGGTGGAGGAAGGTCTGCCACTGATGCGCGCGGCGAATACCGGTATCTCCGCCGGTTTCGATGGCTATGGCCGCGAGCTGGGACGGCTCGGCATGGATGTCGCCGGCACGCTGCCCCTGACGCTGCCCGGCAGCCTGAAGGAAACTTTGGCGCGGCGCTTAGGATTGTGGGCGCCGTCCCTGCTCTCGCTTCTGGCGACCTGCATCGGCTTAATAATCGCGTGGCGGCCAAAACATTGATCGTTTTCGAGACGTTGACTCATTTTTCGTGATTATCCTTGACGATCTGCGGTTGTGCGACCTATTAACCCTTCAACTTTCGTTAACCAATCTGGGCGGGTTGGCATGCCTGCATGCCGCCGTATGTCGCCATCGCGTTTGCCGCGTTTACAGGAGTGCCGCACATGTCAGGTCAAGGCGATACACCGCTGCCCCGCCTCAGCGGCTTAGCCGATGGGGCCGGCGAGCGGGCCGACCGTGAATCGCGGCCGAGCCCGATCGATATCCATGTCGGGTCGCGTATCCGGCTGCGCCGGACGCTGCTTGGCATGTCGCAGGAGCGGCTCGGCGAAGCGCTGGGGCTGACGTTCCAGCAGGTGCAGAAATACGAGCGCGGCGTGAACCGCGTCGGCGCCTCGCGACTATTCGACTTGTCGCGCGTCCTGGATGTGCCGATCAGCTTCTTTTTCGACGATCTTCCGGAATCCAGCACGCAACAGGCCGCAAGCGTCGGCGGTGGATTGTCGGGCCGTCGGAGTTTCGGGTTGTCCGAACAACAGGAAGGCTTCGGTGACGACCTGCTGCAGCGACGCGAAACCGTGGATCTGGTGCGCGCCTATTACCGCATCACCGATCCCAACCAGCGCAAGAGCGTCTTCAACCTCATCAAAAGCATGACGCCCGACGCGGCGGACTGAAGCACGACACGGCGCGCCCGATGTCCGGCAGGCTCTCGCGCCCGGAGGCCTGGTTGTGTTTTGCCGTGGCCGCGGCGCTTGATACCGCCTCCGGCCTGAGATCCAGCCCGGGCGTCTTGCAGGGGCAACTCCTCAACCCCGACAGCTACATGCGCATGGTACGGCTGCGGGACATGGTCGCCGCAGGAACCCCATTGCATGCCGTGATGCGCGACGGTTCCGGCGCCGGGACGGTGTTGCATTGGTCGCATCTGCTCGATGCCGTGCTTCTGCTCCTGGCGCTGCCGTTCCGCCTGATCATGCCCGGCGACGCGGCGCTGCAGGCGGCGGCGATGCTGCTCGGCCCGTTGTCAGTCGGCAGTGCCGGTGTGGCCGCGGCCTGGGCGATGGCGCCCATCACCGTCGCCGGCACGCGCTGGATGGCCGCCGCCCTTGCCGGCCTCGCCCCACCGGTGATCGTCTACGGGTTCCCCGGCGTCGCTCATCACCATGCCGCCCTCGGCGTCGCTGCGCTGCTGCTGGCAGGCGCTGCCGGGCAGGTGGCAGCCGGAACGCCGCGGGCGGGATGGCTGCTCGGCGGTGTCGCCGGGCTTGGCATCTGGCTGTCGCCCGAGGCAATGCCGTTTGCCTTGCTGGCCTTTGGCGGCGGCGGCGTGGCCTGGCTCACCGCCGCGCGGCCGGAGCCGATCGCGGCCGGCCTGCTTCGTGCCGGCGCCACCTTCCTCGCCGTGACGCTGCTCGCTTTGGCGATCGACCCACCATCAGGTGGCCGCTCCGCCATCGAGCTCGATCGGATCTCCGCGGCTTACGTCCTGCTCGCCGCCATCACCACCGCCGTCGCGCTCGGCCTGACCCGCCTCGCCGGGCGCCGCTGGCTCGGCGTGCTGCTCGGTGCCGCCGGGATTGCCGCCTGGCTCGCCACCTTCCCCGACGTGCTGCGCGGCCCGGACGCGGCCGCCCCCGAGGCCGCCGCCATGTTCGCGGGGATCGAGGAGATGCTGCCGGTCTCCGGCGTGCCGCAGGCCGTTCTGTTCCTCGGTGACGGCACCATCGCGCTGCTGTTCTGCCTCGCGATGGCGTGGCGCCGACGCGCCTGGACATGGGCCTACGCCGCCGGCTCATTGCTGTTCATGCTGGCGCTCGGCGCGCTCCATATCCGCTTCGCCACCTACGCCACTCTCGCCGGCGCGGCGGCGCTGCCGGCGATCATGAACGCCATCACGCGACGCTGCGCCGGGCGGCCGAACCTCACGGCGCTCGGGCGCGTCGGCATGCTCGTCCTCGCGCTGGCCCCAACCCGCGCCGATGGCATCGCCGCGCAGTTCGGCGGGCCGCCGACGCTCGCGCCATCAGCGGCGACGCCCTGCCCCATCGCCCCCTTCGCGCCGCATCTGGCCGCCCTCGGTGACGCGGTGGTGCTGAGCGACGTCAACGACGCGCCTGAGTTGCTCTATCGCAGCGGCATCCGCACCGTCGCCTCGCTCTATCACCGCAATGTGCCGGCTTTCCTGCGGATGCGCGATGCCTGGCGTGAAATGCCGGGCGAAACGCCTGGACCCGCCTTCCGCGCCACCGGGGCGCGCTACGTGCTGGTCTGTCCCAGCGGCCCGCGCACGGCGATGGTCGCGGGGCTGGCGGAAACCACCCTGCTCGATCGCCTGCGCGCGGGCGCCCCGCCGGCGTGGCTGCGGCGGGTGGTCGCCGATCCCGCGTCGGGGCTGGTGCTGTTCGAGGTTGCCGCCCAATAGGGGCTTGCGCGGAGCGGAAGAGCACCCCATCTGCGCATCATCGTTCGATATCGAACAATGAGGAGACCAGCAATAATCCAGATCCAGCCTTTCGACCGCCTCGGCCGCTTCCAGAATGCGTGGCTCAACGCCCGCTACCATTTCAGCTTCGGCCAGTACCGTGACCCCGCGCGGCAGGGCGTCGGCGGGCTGGTAGTGTGGAACGACGACGAGATCGCCCCCGGCACCGGGTTCGACCCGCACCCCCATCGCGAGATGGAGATCATCACCTATGTGCGCGAGGG
>CAIWAJ010000253.1:0-1580 GCA_903910565.1 uncultured Rhodospirillales bacterium | reverse complement strand
ATCCTCCTTGCGCAGGCGTTGCACGAAATCGACGATCTGGCGCGACAGCGTCTCGGCCACGTTCGGGGCCTTGCGCGCGAGGATCTGCCGCTCGCGGCCGGCGGAGGGGTAGTCCACCCAGTGATACAGGCAGCGGCGGCGGATCGCGTCATGCACCTCCCGCGTTCGGTTGGAGGTCAGCACCACCACCGGCGGCGTGGCGGCATGGATGGTGCCGTATTCCGGCACGGTGAGCTGGAAATCCGCCAGCAGCTCCAGCAGAAACGCCTCGAACGGCTCGTCGGCGCGATCCAGCTCGTCGATCAGCAGCACCGCCGGCGGCAGATCGGGGTCGATCGCCGAGAGCAGCGGGCGAGCCTGAAGAAATGCGCGACCATAGATATCGGACGAAAGCGCCGTGCGATCGGCCGCCCCGCTGGCCTCGGCGATGCGGATCGCCATCAGCTGGCGCGCATGGTCCCACTCATAGGCGGCGGCCGCGAGGTCGAGCCCGTCATAGCATTGCAGCCGCACCAGGCGGCGGCCGAGGCCGGCGGCGAGCACCTTGGCGATCTCGGTCTTCCCCGTCCCCGGCTCCCCCTCGAGGAACAGCGGGCGGGACATGGCGAGAGCGAGATGCACGGTGGTGGCTAGCGCGGGGTCGGCGACGTAGCCGCCCGCTTCCAGCAGGTCGGCGGTCTCGGCGACCGATGCGGGGAGGCTCATTTCAGCATTCCGATCAGCAGCACGGCGAACACCGCGGAGCCGGCCCAGGCGATCAGCGGCAGGCCGAAGGGTTCGATCGCAATCGGGGTGGGCGTGGGGAGCGGCGGCGGAGCGGCTTCCTCCGCGGCCGCCTCGGGGACGGCGACCTGGGCGGCGAAGCGGTCGAAAAAGGCGTCGGCCATCTGCTTGGCGGTGGCGTCGATCAGGCGGGCGCCGAGCTGGGCGATCTTACCGCCGACCTGGGCCTTGACCTCGAACGTCAGGATGGTCGCGTTCCCCTCCGCGGCGAGCGCCACCTTGGCGCCTCCCTTGGCGAACCCGGCGACGCCTCCCTGGCCTTCGCCCTCGATGCGGTAGCCGTTGGGTGGGTCGAGATCGAGCAGGTTCACCTTGCCGGCGAATTTGGCGGAGATCGGGCCGATCTTCACCGAGGCGGTGGCTTTCAACACGCTATCCCCCTCGCGGACCAGCGTGTCGCAGCCGGGGATCGAGGTGCGGAGCACGTCGACGTCATTGAGAGCGGCCCAGACCGCGGCGCGGGGGGCGGCGATGCGGCGTTCGCCGGTCATATCCATGGGGTCGATGCTCCGTTCGGCGCGCCGATATCGATTGCGCGGGCGGTGGGTAACTTATAGGGGTGGCTGCATGCATCCAACCCCCCACGCATCAGAGGGATTGCCGTTTCTCGGCATGCTGCTGTCGATCGCGCTGTTCCCGATCGTGGCACCGCGGTTCTGGCATCGGCATATGGGCAAGGTGGCGATTGCCTGGTCACTCGCCTCGCTGGTTCCGTTGGCGGTGCTGGAGGGGGTGGACGTGGCGCTGCTGGGGGCCTGGCAGGCTTTGCTGGCGGAGTATCTGCCATTCGTGACGCT
>CAIWAJ010000252.1:0-7917 GCA_903910565.1 uncultured Rhodospirillales bacterium | reverse complement strand
GGCTATGCCGGCACGGTCGCCACTGGGTCCATCCGCCCGGGCGAGCGCATCGCCGTGGCAAGCTCTGGCGTGGGCGCCACGGTGAAGCGTATCGTCACCATGGACGGCGATCGTGACGTGGCCTTGCAGGGCGATGCGATCACCTTGGTGCTGGCCGAGGAGGTCGATATCTCCCGCGGTGACGTGGTGACCACCGGCGCCGCGGTTGCGGTGACCGATCGCTTTGACGCCAATCTGGTATGGCTCTCCGAGGCGCCGCTCTACCCCAGCCGCAGCTACCTGCTGAAGCTCGGCGCCGCCACGGTGGCCGGCACCGTCACCCGCATCCTGCATCGCGTCGACATCAACACCTATGAGCATGGCGGCGCCGACACGCTCAAAATGAACGACGTCGCGCATGTCTCCGTCACGCTCGGCACTGCCATCGCGGTCGAGGCTTATGCGGGCGACAAGGATCTCGGCGGCTTCATCCTGATCGACCGCATGACCAACTCAACCGTCGCGGTCGGCATGGTCACCCGCGTGGCCGATACCGGCGGCAACATTGTCTGGCAGAAGCAGGAGGTCGACAAGGCCGCCCGCGCAGCCATGAAGCACCAACACCCCGCCACCATCTGGTTCACCGGCCTGTCCGGCGCCGGCAAGTCGACCATCGCCAACCTGGTCGAACAAAAACTGCACGCCATCGGCCGCCACACCTTCATGCTCGATGGCGACAACGTCCGCCACGGCCTCAACCGCGATCTCGGCTTCTCCGAGGCCGACCGCATCGAAAACATCCGCCGCGCCGCCGAGGCGGCCAAGCTGATGGTCGAGGCCGGGCTGATCGTGCTGGTGAGCTTCATCTCGCCCTACCGCTCCGACCGCACCGCCGCCCGCGAACTGCACGCCCAAGGCGAATTCCTCGAGGTCTTCGTCGACACCCCCGTCGACGAATGCCGCCGGCGAGATCCCAAAGGCCTCTACAAACGCGCCGACGCCGGGCTGATCCCCAACTTCACCGGCGTCTCGGCGCCCTACGAAGCGCCGATCAAGCCGGAAATCCACCTCGACACCACCTCCGCCGCGGCCGACGTTCTGGCCGAGCGAGTGGTCGAGGAATTGCGGGCGCGCGGGTTGTTCGCTGGGTAGGATTGGGAAAGAACGTTGTTATTGTGATTAAAAGAAGTCGTTTTCTTTCCTAATTCCTCGGCAATCTCGCCCGATCCGGCGCATCAGGGTTCTGCGCCCGATGCCGCAGGAGGTGATCAGCCAGCACCAGGGCCACCATTGCCTCGCCCACCGGCACGGCGCGGATACCGACGCAAGGGTCGTGCCGACCCTTGGTCATGACATCGACCTCGGCGCCAGCGCGATCGACGCTCTGGCGGGTCGCGAGGATGGAGCTTGTCGGCTTCACCGCGAAGCGCGCCACGATTGGCTGTCCGGTCGAAATGCCGCCGAGGATGCCGCCGGCATGGTTGGAGCCGAACATCACCTCGCCGTTGGACATGCGCATTTCATCCGCATTTTCCTCGCCGGTGAGCGCGGCCGCCGCGAAGCCCTCGCCGATTTCCACGCCCTTGACCGCGTTGATCGACATAAGCCCGCCGGCGAGATCGGCATCGAGCTTGCCGTAGATCGGCGCGCCGACCCCGGGCGGCACGCCCTCGGCCACCACCTCGATCACCGCGCCGCACGAAGAGCCTGACTTGCGGACCTGGCCGAGATACGCCTCCCAATACGCGGCGGCCACGGGATCCGGGCAGAAGAACGGGTTGCGCTCCACCTCCGCCCAATCCCACCGCGCACGGTCAATGGCGTGCGGGCCGATCTGCACCAGGGCGCCGCGGATGGTCACCGCGCTGCCCAGCACCTTTCGCGCAATGGCGCCGGCGGCGACCCGCATGGCGGTCTCGCGCGCCGAGGAGCGGCCGCCGCCGCGATAGTCGCGAATGCCGTATTTCAGTTCATAGGTCAGGTCGGCATGACCCGGCCGCATGCGGGTGGCGATCTCGCCGTAGTCACGCGAACGCTGGTCGACGTTGTCGATCACCAGGCCGATCGGCGTGCCCGTCGTCATCCCTTCGAACACGCCTGAGAGGATGCGAACTTCGTCCGGCTCCTGGCGCTGGGTGGTGAACTTGGACTGGCCAGGCCGCCGCTTGTCGAGCCAGGGCTGGATGTCAGCCTCGGTGAGCGCGATGCGCGACGGACAGCCGTCCACCACGGCGCCGATCGCGGGACCATGGCTCTCGCCCCAGGTGGTGAGGCGGAAGAGATGACCGAAGCTGTTGTGCGACATTCGCCTTACTCGTGGGCGACCGACATGTCGGGCGCGTCCGGGTTCTTCATGCCGACGGTGTGATAGCCGCTGTCGACATGGTGCACCTCGCCGGTGACACCCGAGCCCAGCTCGGAGAGCAGATACACTCCGGCACCGCCGACATCGCCGATGGTGGTGTTGCGGCGCAGCGGGGAGTTGTACTCGTTCCACTTCATGATGTAGCGGAAATCGCCGATGCCCGACGCCGCCAGCGTCTTGATCGGGCCGGCGGAAATCGCGTTCACCCGGATGTCGCGCGGCCCGAGATCGGCGGCGAGATAGCGTACCGAAGCCTCCAGCGCCGCCTTGGCGACGCCCATCACGTTGTAATGCGGGATCACCCGCTCGGCGCCGAGATAGGTCAACGTCAGCATCGCCCCCCCGTCCGGCATCATCTCGGCGGCGCGGCGGGCGACGGCGACGAAGCTGTAGCAGGAGATGTCCATCGCTTGCAGGAAGGCGGCGCGCGGCGTGTCCATGTAGTGGCCACGGAGATACTGCTTGTCGGCGAAGCCAATGGCGTGGACCAGGAAGTCGATCCGCCCCCAGGCGGCCTTCACCGCGGCGAAGGCGGCGTCCATGCTCGCATCATCTGCCACGTCGCAGGGGGCCAGCAGCGTCGAGCCGACCGAGGCCGCCAGTGGGCGCACCCTGCGCTCCAGCGCCTCGCCGAGATAGGTGAAGCCAAGCTCGGCACCCTGGGCGGCACAGGCGCGGGCGATGCCCCAGGCCAGCGAGCGGTCATTGGCGACGCCCATGATCAGGCCCCGCTTGCCGGCCAGCAGCGTGCCCTGGGCGGCAGGGCGTTCGGACTCGGTGTCGGTCATCGGGCGTTCCCCAGCGAAAACGAAGGCTATCTCGGGTTGTGGTCGCATAGGCATGGGCATGACTGCAAGAGGTTACACCGCGAGGCTGAGCTGGCGCACGGTGCCGAAGCCGGCGCGATGGTGCGCGGTGATGCCGAGCCGCTGCAGCGCGGCACGATGGACGGCGGTGCCGTAACCGGCATTGGCCTCCCAGCCATAACCCGGATATCGCGCGGCCAGCCGCGCCATCAGCCGGTCCCGCACCACCTTGGCGATGATCGAGGCGGCGGAGATGGCGGGTTCCGACGCATCGCCACCGACGATGCAACGGGTCGGGCATGCCAGGCCCGGCGCCTGGTTGCCGTCAACCAATGCCATGTCCGGCGCATCGGGCAGGCGGGCCACGGCACGGCGCATCGCGAGCAGGCTCGCCTGGAGGATATTGATGCGGGCGATGTCGCTGACCGACGCAGCGCCGATCCCGATCTCGACGCCGGGCGCCGCGCGCAGGGCGGCAAACGCCGTCTCGCGGGCTGTCGCGCTCAGTTTTTTCGAGTCGCCCAGCAGCACCGCCAGCGCCGGCGGCAGTGGTTCCGGCAACACCACGGCCGCGGCCAGCACCGGCCCGGCGAGCGGCCCCCGCCCCACCTCGTCAATCCCGGCGATCCGTCCGCTACGTGTCATCGGGCGAAGCTAACCCGTGGACTCGTCGTCGCCAAACCGCCGCTTGACAGGCGAGTGGCGTAAGGCGCCAGACTAAGCCTAACGGCGGGGCACAAGCCCCGCCGAGACAAGCAAAAATGGGCAAGGAAACCACAATGTCCGCCAACTCCGACGACACAACGGCTCTCGGCACTGGTTTGACGCGGCGCGACACCATGCGCGCCGCCTTGCTCGGCAGTGCCGCCGCGCTGCTTCCCTTCGGCGCCGCGCTCGGCCAGGCCGCCGCACCGCCACGCAACCGCACGATGATCCTGGTGTGGTCCGGCTCGCGTGAAGGACGCTGGGTGGACTACGACCTGTGGAATCCGTACTCCATCGGCTCGAACCACCAGAACGGCCCGAACATGATGTACGAGCCGCTGGCCTATTACAGCGCCTTCGCCGACAAGACCTATATGTGGCTCGCCGAGAGCTACGCCTTCTCGGCCGATTTCAAGCAACTCACCATCAAGACGCGCCAGGGCATCAAATGGTCGGACGGGGTCCCGTTCTCCGCCGAGGACGTCGCCTATACCCTGAATGCGCTGCGCGACATCGGCCCCAAGGTGCGCTGGGGCGTCGACGTCAACCAGGCGGTCGCCAAGGCCACCGCGACCGACGCCAACACCGTGGTGGTGGACTTCAAGATCCCCTCGCCGCGCTTCTTCTTCTTCATGACCTACAAGTACGACATCGGCGTGTACATCGTGCCCAAGCACATCTTCGAAGGGCAGGATTGGACGACCTTCAAGCACTTCGACACCGCCAAGGGCTGGCCGGTCACCACCGGGCCCTGGCGCGTCACCAACGCCTCGCCGCAGCAGAAGGTGTTTGACCGCGCTGCCTCCTGGTGGGCGGCCGACCAGAAACTCGCGCCGCTGCCGCAGGTGCTGCGCAACATCTGGCTGCCCTTCGCCGGCGAGCAGCAGATGGCCCAGGCCATGATCACCAACCAGGTGGACGCCGGCACTGGCCTCCAGCCGGCCACCTTCCCCACCGTGTTCCGCCAGAACCCCAAGGTGACCACCCACTCCGGCCAGAAGCCGCCCTTCGGCTATCTCGACTGGTGGCCGATCTCGCTCTACCTCAACAACGAGGTGAAGCCGTTCGACAACAGGGACGTGCGCTGGGCGGTCAGCAACTACATCGACCGTGATCAACTGATCGAGGTCGCGCTGCTGGGCGCCGGCACGGTCTCCGCGCTACCCTTGCCGCCTTATCTGCCCCTCAAACCCTACCTGGACGCGGTAAAGGACAAGCTCGCCAAGTACAACACGCTGGAATTCAACCCCAAGAAGGGGGACGCCCTGCTCACCGGCGCCGGCTTCAAGAAAGGCGCCGACGGTATCTGGGCCGATGGATCCGGCAAGAAGCTCACGATCGAGATCATCGGCTTCGGCGGCTCCGGCGCCGGGCTCGGACCGGTGCTCTCGGAAATGCTCAAGCGCAACGGTATCGATTCCTCGCTTGCGCTACCGCCCGACTTCGACGACCGCTTCCAGAAGGGCCAGTTCACCGGCGCCATCTACGGCCATGGCGGCTCCATCGCCGAGCCTTACAACACGCTGAAGCTCTACCAGTCCTCCTCCGTCGCCGTCCCCGGCGGGCATCAGGTCAATTTCGCGCGCTGGAAGAACGTCGAATACGACAAGATTGTCGACGAGATGTTCGCCATCGCCCCGACCGACCAGGCGAAGCTCACCCCGCTGTGGCAGAAGGCGATGGACATCTGGCTGCCCGAGCTGCCGGACGTCCAGCTGGTGCAGAATATCCACCGAATCCCCTACAGCACCGCCTACTGGAAGAACTGGCCGACCGCGGACAACGCCTACGTCAACGGGGCACATTGGCATCTGACCTGGCCGATGGTGCTGTGGAACCTCCAGCCCGTCAGCTGACCAGAAACCAGGACGCCGGAGCGGCGCATGCAAGCAATCCACGTCGCCCGGCGTTTCGGCGTCTTCCTGCTCATCGTCTGGCTCGCCGCGACACTCAATTTCTTCCTGCCACGGTTGTCAGGGCAGGACCCGGTACGTACCAAGCTGCTCGCCCAGGCCGCGCTCGGCGGTTACGTGCAGACCGGCATCGAGGACATGATCAAGGTCTATGATCAGCGGTTCGGCCTCGACAAGCCGCTGTGGCGGCAATACGTCACCTACCTCGCCGACGTCTCGCGCTTCGATTTCAACTACTCGATCGCCAATTACCCCCGCACGGTCAACGAGATGATCGCCGAGGCGATCCCCTGGACGGTCGGCCTGCTGGGGGTGACGACGCTGGTCTCCTTCGGGCTCGGCACCTTCCTCGGCGCCTTGCTCGCCTGGCCCCGGGCGCCGCGCTGGATGGCCTGGCTGATGCCGCCATTATGGGCGCTGCATGCCATCCCGTTCTTCCTGCTTGGCCTCATCCTCACCTATGTGCTGGCCTTCCAGCTCGATCTTCTGCCGATTTTCGGCGGCTATTCCCCGGGCGCCATGCCGGCGCTGACGCTGGAATTCGGGCTCGACATCCTGAGCCACGCCATGCTGCCGGCCCTCTCGATCGTGCTGGTCTCCACCGGCGGCTGGGCGCTCGGCATGCGCGGCATGATGGTGACCACCATGGGGGAGGACTACGTGACCTTCGCCGAAGCCAAGGGGCTGAAAAGCGCCACGGTGTTCCTGCGCTATTGCGTGCGCAACGCCATCCTGCCCCAGGTCACCGCGCTCGCTCTGGCGCTCGGGCAGATCCTGTCGGGTGCGGTGCTGGTGGAGGTGATTTTCGGCTATCCCGGTATCGGCGCCCTGCTGTTCCAGGCGATACGCGAGAATGACCATTTCCTCATCCAGGGCATCGTCTTTACCGTCATCGTCGCCCTCGGGCTCGCGACCTTCGTGCTCGACGTGCTCTACCCGCTGATGGACCCCCGCATCACCTATCGGCGGAGCTGAACGATGCTCGACCTGATCCGCTATGTCGCCCGCAACCGCTCGCTGCTTGCCGGTGCCGCCCTGCTGCTGGCCCTGCTGCTGTTCGTTGTGCTCGGGCATTTCGTGGTCGACGTCGACCACGCCCGCGCCCTCTCGGTCCGCCCGCTGCGTCCGCCCTCCTGGGAATACCCCTTCGGCACCGACCGCCAGGGGCGGGACCTGCTCGCCGTGATGGTCGCCGGCACGCCGCTGACGCTGCGCATCGGCTTTGTCGCCGGGCTGCTCGGCGTCGGGGTCGGCACGGTGCTGGCCTTCGTCGCCGCCTATTACCGCGGGATCACCGACACCATCATCCGCGGTATCGCCGATATCGGCCTCACCGTGCCCGGCCTGCTTGTGCTGATCATCATCGCCGTCTCGATCAAGGGCAGTCTCTCGGTCAACCAGATGGCGATGGTGGTCGCCTCGCTCGCCTGGCTTTACCCGACCCGCACCATCCGCGCCCAGGTGCTCAGCTTGCGCGAACGCGGCTATGTCGAAATCGCCCGCATGTCCGGCGTCTCCGGCCCTGGCATCATCTTCACCGAGCTCATGCCCAACATGCTGCCCTACCTCGCCGCCACCCTGGTCAACGCCGTCTCGGCCGCCATCCTCGCCTCCATCGGCCTCGAAGTCCTCGGCCTCGGCCCGATCGACAGCCCCACGCTCGGCATGACGCTCTACTGGGTGAACTTCAACGCCGCCATGATCAACGGCTGGTGGTGGTGGTGGACCGCGCCGACGGTGGTGATCGTTATGGTGTTCCTCGGCCTGTTCTTCCTCACCGTTGGTCTCGATGAACTGGCAAATCCGCGGCTGCGGCGCTCGGTTTAACGGAAGGAAGCGCTTCTTTTTTGAAAAAAAGAAGCAAAAAACTTTCTATCCGTTTGGCGATTACCGCTGCCGAGCGTCGCGTGATGCGCATGCCAACGGCAAGGAGCGGATCAAATTTTCCGGGTTCTTTTTGTTCACAAAAGGAGCACTCTTCCTCACCCCGCAAGGGAGACTAGGCGGATCGGCGGCCACACCCGCCGCGGCTCGACGGTCGTGTCCCCTGTCGTGGTGTAGGAGGCGACTGACTGGCCTGCCGGAGCGACCGTCGAGAGTCTGGCGTAGGCAGGCCAGTCAGTGGCCATCGCGATGGCCGTGGGTAGGG
>CAIWAJ010000251.1:0-7289 GCA_903910565.1 uncultured Rhodospirillales bacterium | reverse complement strand
TTCACCACCCAGGCGCCGCCCGGCACCTCGATCGGGCCATGGATCACCGAGCCGCCGGCAGCAGCCAGGCGGGACTGGGCGGCGGTGATGTCATCGACCATGAAATAGGTCAGCCAGGCCGGATGCGGCATGTTGGGGCTGGTCATCATGCCGCCGACCATCTCGCCACCGGTATTGAACAGCCGGTATTTGCCCATTGGCCCCATGTCCATCTCGGAGGTCAGGCCCCAGCCGAACTGCGCGCTGTAGAAATCGAACGCCGCCTGCCCGTCGGCCGCGTGCAACTCGTTCCAGCCGCAATGGCCAGGCTTGCCCGGCGCGAAGGCGGTGCTCGGCCCGGTGCCGCTCGGCGCCATCACGTAGATCGCCGCCCCCTGCGGATCGCGGATCATGGCGATGCGGCCGACACCCGGAATGTCGTTCGCGGGCATGCAGACGCTGCCGCCGGCGGCGGTGACGGCGGTCAGACAGGCATCGACGTCGGCCACGCTGATATAGCCGAACCAGCCCGGCCTCATGCCGCCCGAAGCCGCGGCCTCGGGCAAGGTGAGCATCCCGCCGATCGCCGTGTCGCCGGCATGCAGGATGCGGTAATCGAAGCCGGGCATGCCGCTGTCATGCAGCGTCCAGCCGACCACGGCGCCATAAAAAGCGGCGGCGCCGGCGATCTCGGTCGTCATCAATTCGTACCAGATGAACTGGCTCGGGGCGTCGGTCATGTCAGGTTCCTCCTGGGGACGGTTCTTGGAACAGCAATGCGATGTAGCGGCGCAGATGGGCGATGGACTCCCTGGCGACGGCGGGATCATCGGTCGCCTTGGCGAGGATGAAGGCACCCTGCAGCACCGCCTGGGTGTGCAAAGCGAGCGAGGCAGGATCGAAGCCGGTCACCCCGCGCTGCGCCATGGCGGCTTCGATATCGGCCTCCAAAGTTGCGGCGTGACCACAGATCGCGGCGTTGCAGGCCGCGCGGATCGGCGGGCTGGTGGCGAACACCTCCTGCACCAGCGTGCCGGCAACGCAGCTGAATTCGGCCGGCGTGCCGGCAATCAACTCGGTGCGAAAATCGACATAGGCGAGCACCCGCGCCAGCGGATCGGCCGGCGCATGATAGGGCGCGGCCGCGAACATCGGCGCCGTCACCGCCCCCCAATGCGCGGCGGCCGCCGCACCCAGCGCCTCCTTGCTCGGGAAGTGATGGAAAAACGCTCCCTTCGTCACCCCCGCGGCAGCGCAGAGATCATCCACCGAGGTCGCGTTGAAGCCCTTGCTGCGGATCAGCCCGAAAGCCGCCAGCAGCAGGCGTTCCCGCGCAGGCGGCGGCTTGGTTGGGGGCGGGTCCTCGGTCATGCCCGAACATACCAACCGGTCGGTATGTGTCAACCAGCCTCCGCCTTCGCCCGCTCGGCCAATCGTTCCCATGCCGTCGCCTGCATGCTCGGCCGCGCCGCCATCCGCGCCAGCCAGGCCATGACATTGCGGTGCGGCCCGCCGAGCGCCGCCCATTCCGGCGCCATGCTGAGGAACTCCAACTGCGGAAACACCAGCAGATCGGCCAGACTGAGCGCCGCGCCGGTGAAGAATTCCTGATCGCCCAGAAGGCGCGCGAGCTCGTCCACCACCATATGCGCGAGCGGCATCGCCGCGGCGATCGCCGCCTCATCGGGCACCAACCCCATCAGCCGCGGGCCGACCACGCGCTGGAAGGCGATGACATTGCCGACGCCCTGGAACAGGTACCAGTCATTGACCCCCATCACCTGATCCATCCGCGCCGCCATCCGTGGATCCGCAGGCGTCAGCGCCGGTTCGGGCAGGACACGGTCGAGATAGCGCAGGATCGCCTGGGTCTCGTAGAGCAGGAACCCGTCGTGCTCGAGCACGGGAATGCGGCCGAACGGGTTGCGCGCCAGATGATCTGGCGCCTTCAGCCCGCCGGGAGGCGGCACCGCCAGACGATACGCCGCCCCCTTCTCCTCCAGCGTGGCCAACGCGGCGCGGCCGAACGGGCTGCCGGGAATTGAATGCACGATGAAGCCGGACATGATTGCTCCCCCTGATTTGGATGAGAACATAACATGATCATTGCGCAGAATCCAGCACAAAGCGCAACGTGCTTACCCCATCCGCGAAACTGTCATACCATCGCCGCAACGCCGCCCAGGAGCGCCCCATGCAAACCGCCATCCTCGCCCCCGTGATCGCCCTCGTGCTGTGGAGCTTCGTCATGCAGGGCTGGATGTATGCCACCCGCATCCCCGCGATGAAGGCTGCGCGCATCAAGCCCGATCCCCGCGCCGGCAAGGCCCTGCTCTCCAAACTGCCGCCGGAGGTGCAGTGGAAGGCGGACAACTACAACCACCTGATGGAACAGCCGACGCTGTTTTATGCGGTGGCGATCACGCTCGCCGTACTCGGCGCCGGCGGCGGGATGGCCGCTGGGCTCGCCTGGCTCTATGTTGCGCTGCGGGTGGCCCACAGCGTGGTGCAGGCGACGACGAACGTGATCATGGTCCGTTTCTCGATCTTCACGCTGAGTTCGCTCGTCCTGCTCGCCCTGGCGCTGAGGGCCGCCACCCTGGTGTTCTGACTCTAATGCTCCTGTGACTCGCGTTCCGGGGCGCGGAGCGTGGTGCCGCCATCGACGACCAGGGTGTGGCCGGTGATGTAGCGGGCGTGGTCGGAGAGCAGGAAGCGGACGGCGTTGCCGATATCCCAGCCGGTGCCCTCGATATCCAGCACCGAGGCGGTTTTGCGGTTGCGCCTTGCGGCGTCCGACATGCCTCGGCTGTAGACCATCGGGGTGTAGACCGGGCCGGGGGCGACGCAGTTGACCCTTATGCCGTCCTTGCCGTGATCGACCGCCATCGCCTGGGTGAGGGCGATGACCGCGCCTTTTGAGACGGTGTAGGTGGTGAGGCCGCGGGGGCGGAGGGCGGAGATAGAGGAGACGTTGACGATGGCGCCACCGCCGCCGGCGATCATGGCGGGGATGGCGTGTTTGCAGGTGAGGAACATGCTGTCGACGTTGACGCGCATCACCCGATGCCAGGCCTCCTCGGTTTCCTCCACCACGCTTCCGCGGCTGCCGATACCCACGTTGTTGTCGAGCAGGTCGAGGCGGCCCCAGCGGGCGACGGCGTCGTCCACCATTGCCTTGCATTGGGCGGATTCGGTGACGTCGTAGGACACCGCGGCGGCGATACCGCCCTCGGCGGTGATCATCGCGGCGGTGCGTTCGGCGAGTGCGAGGTCGCGGTCCACCACCAGCACCTTGGCGCCGGCGCGGGCGAGCAGGATGCAGGCGGCGCGGCCATTGCCGATCCCCTCCCCCGCCGCTCCGCCGCCGGTGACGATGGCTACTTTTTCGGCCAGGCCCATATCGACGGTCATGGCAGTCCCTCCCCCGGCACGTTGACCCGGACGACGTCGATCCCCGCCTGGCGTTTTGCCGCGGCCGCGGGTCCACTACCGGGGGCGGAGCAGATGTAGAGGTCGCGGCGGTCATCGCCACCGAGCATGCAGGCGAAGGCGTGGCGGCCTTCGGGCAGGGCGATGCGCTGGCTGATGTGGCCGCCCTGGTGGACGCGGAGCAGAGCGGGGCCGCGGGCATCCGCCACCCAGATGGCGCCTTCGGCATCGAGGCAGATGCCGTCGGGGAAGTGGCCCTTGAGGTCGGCGAAGATTTGCCGGTCGGAGAGGAGGCCGTCCGGCGAGAGGGCGAAGCTGGTGAGGCGCTGGCCGATGGTTTCGGCGATGATCAGGCGCTTGCCATCGGGGGTGATGACGGTTCCGTTGGGGAACATCAGGCCGGTGGTGGCGGCGGCGACGGAGCCGTCGGGTTCGACGCGGACGAGGGTGGCGGGGCGTTCGGATTCGCCGGCGTAGCGGTCGAAGCCGAAATTGCCGATGAAGGCGCGGCCGGCGGCATCCACCACCATGTCATTGCAGGGGCCGCCGGCGAGGCCGGAGAGGTCGGCGACTTCGGCGAGGGCGGTGCCATCGAGGCGAAGCAGTTTGCGGTCGAGCATGGAGACGATGAGCAGGGTGCCATCGGGGCGCCAGCCGAGGCCGGAGGGCTGGTTGGGGACGGTGACGATGGTCTCGGCCGTGCCATCGGGGGCGACGGCGATGACGCGGTGGCTGTAGAAATCGGAGAACCACAGGCGGCCCTGGTGCCAGCGCGGCGCCTCGGTGAAAGTGAGGTCGCGCAGCAGGGGGCGCGGGTGTTCGGCGTTCATGGGGTTTCCTCCGGCGGGTTTTGCCCATCATTGCGCGGAGAAGGGGCGCCGTCACCTGCCGGATTGGCGGCTCAGCTAGTTTATTTCTAATTCGGAACAATTAAGGCGCAATTCTGCCCATGTCGCCACACGGATTTTTTCGCGAAGGCGAGGCGTGCGGGCGCCAGAATTTCGGGAAATTGGGGGCATGGCGCAGCCTGCCATCGGCGCGCGGGGGGCGGAATGCGCAGTACGAGGGCGCTGCGCGGGGCCTGGCGGGGGCGCCGGAGCGCGGGGAGGCGCTGCGTGGCTGCCCGGGTTAGCGCGCGCTTCGGGCGGGGGCGCTGCGCGGGCGTGGTGGGCCGTTCGGGCGCGAGGGTGCCGTCGGCGATCGCGTGAAGCAGGGCCTCGAAGCGGCGGAGGGTATCGGTGATATAGTCCTGCATCGCCGCGAACTCGCGATCGAACAGGCGGCGCAGCCCGAACCACCCGGTGATGGACGCGCAAAGCCAGCGCACGAGCGCGGCGGCGGCCAGAGCGGGGTGGGGGGCGGGATGGGTCATGTCTTTTAATATAAACTATCAGTTATGGAGAATCAAGATAAAAATCACTCGTCGGTAAAATTTTTTCTCCCCCCTCCCCTTCCCGCGCCGTCGCAGCCTATGATCGCCGGTGAAACCAACCGGAGGGTTCGCCATGTCCGATGACCTGCTGCGCGAACGCGATGCGCTCGCCGCCGCCGCGCGTGACGCCGCGCGGAAGCACCGGCGGCTGGCCGCGATGCACTACCCGGCCGGCACGCGGCTCGCCGTCAACTTCACGCTCGATTTCGATGCCATGTTGCTGCGCCGGCTGATGAACGAGCCGGCGATGCAGCTCGCCAAGGGGGAGTTCGGCGGCCGCGTCGGCATCTGGCGCCTGCTGGAGCTGTTCGATGGGCATGGCGTGAAGGCCACGATTTTCACCCCCGGCCGCATTTGCGAGCTGTATCCCCAGGCGCTGCGGGCGGCGGTGCGCGGCGGGCATGAGTTGGCCGACCATATGTGGGAGCACCATGTGCCGAAGGACCCGGCCTTGGAGCGCGACCACCTGACCCGCGCGCTCGACGCGCTGGAACGGGTGGGCGGCAAGCGGCCGGTTGGCAGCCGAAGCTGGCATAGCCATGCGCTGATGGTGGAGATGGGGCTGATCTATAATTCGCACGGCGCGGCCGACCAGCTGCCCTACTACGACACCGATGGCTCGGGCGGGGAAATGCTCAACCTGCCGTTCCACTACGCGATCGACGACGCGATGTATTACAGCTTCGCCTGGTTGGGCAGTTCCAACCCCGCCCAGCGCCTGTCGGATACCGACCGGGTGGAGGAATTGTGGTGGCAGGCGTTTGAGCGGGAGTATCAGAAGGGCGGCTACCTCAATGTCTGCATGCACCCCTTCGTGTCCGGCCGGGCGCTGCGGGTGGCGATGCTGGACCGGCTGATCGCGCGGATGAAGACCTTGCCGGGCGTGTGGTTCCCGACATGCGCGGACCTCGCGCGGCATTGTATCGCGCATGGGGAGGCACGCTGATGCCGTGGAAAGACCGCTACACCATCTCCGATGAGCGCTCGCTGAGCGATGCGGAAGTAACCTGGCCGGAGGGACGGCATTGCGCGTTCAGCGTGGTGGTGGATTTGAGCGTGGCGCGCGGACCTGCCGGCATCACGGCGGCGGACCTCGCCGCCAATCAGGCCCGGTTCGGCGCCGGGGACGGGCTGGAGCAGTTGCTGGGCGTGCTGGATCGCCACGGCGTCAAGGCGACCTTCGTGGTTCCCGCGGTGATCGCCGCGGCCGAGGCGGAGAGCGTGCGGGGGCTGGCGGCGGCGGGACACGAGATCGCGGCAGGTGGCTTTCGCCACGAGGATGTCACCAATCTCTCCCGCGAGGAGGAAGCACGGCGCATCGCGGTGACCACCGCGACCTTGGCCGAACTGACCGGCGCGGCGCCGGCCGGCTGGTATTCCCTGCCCCGCCCGGAAGACCCGTTCGCGGTGGGCACGATCAGCCCCAACACGATGGAGCTGCTGCTGGAGGCCGGCTACCGCTACTTCGGCAACAGCCCGGCCGATGACATTCCGCATTGGTGGGTAACGGATTTCGTGGCCAAGCGCGCCATCCTCGCCATGCCCTATTACTATCATTTCGACGACCAGTGGTTCCTGCTGTTCCCCGCCAAGGGCACCGGGCTGGAACACGCCGACTTCCTGGCCCGCAACTGGCGGGCCGAATTCGACGCGCAATACAAGCGCGGCCGCATGTTCAGCATGGTGCTGCACCCCATGCATATCGGCTGGAGCCACCGGCTGGCCTTGCTCGACACCTTCCTGGGGTATGCGACGGGCCGCCCGGGCGTGTGGACCGCGCCCGCCGGGGCGGTGGCCGCGCATTGGCACGCGACGTTCCCGGCCGCGACGCATCTGCGGCTGGAGGAGAGTATCTGGCGGGATTATCCGGGGAGTTTGAGTTGAGGGGAGCCTAAGCGGAACGCTATATGGGAAAATGAGCTTATTTAATGTCCAGCTTCTCGTGTGTTGCAACTAAATTGCAAGAAGGATAATCTTACGCCCGAAATTGACCTTCGTCACCCCGAATTTCTTGGAGCACCAAATGGCCTCGATCCAATCAGATTGTCCGCACTGTAAGGCAAGAAAGATGGCATTTACAGGGCGTCATGCATGTCCAATTCAACACGGGTCGCCCGCATGCTTGATATTCCTTCAATGTAATGGTTGTGGCCAGGGTGTTATAGCAAGAGCACTTGATTTGAATGAGGTAAGCAGATGGATGCAAGGACAACAATTAAGTCCTAGAAGTATATTTGACCAGTACCCTAAATTTGAAGTTCAGCGGGCTCCGGCGAACATTCCCGAAGGGGCTGAGAGGGCTTATTTGTCTGGCCTAGACAATCTTCAAATAGAAAACGGGGCAAACGCGTAATTGCTCATCCCACCCCTGCGATCGGCCCGGCGGGTAACTTGGCCGCGAGCACGAACCGCACGGTATCGAGGACCGAAGCGCGATTGGCCTTGG
>CAIWAJ010000250.1:0-6676 GCA_903910565.1 uncultured Rhodospirillales bacterium | reverse complement strand
GCTGCAGGTCACCTCGATCGACGTCGGCAACCCCGCCACCAACGTCATCCCCGCCCAGGCGACGGCGAAACTCAATATGCGCTTCAACGACCGCCACAGCTCGGCGAGCCTTACCGCCTGGCTGCGGGCGACCATCGCGCACTATGCCGAGCGGTTTGATTTCGACGTGTCGGTCTCGGGCGAGAGCTTCCTGACCTCGCCGGGCCCGCTGGTGGATACGCTGCGCCACGCTATTGCCACCACCACGGGCGTGGACCCGCGGCTCGATACCGGGGGCGGCACCTCGGATGCGCGGTTCATCGCCAATTACTGCCCGGTCGCGGAGTTCGGCCTGGTCGGAACCTCGATGCATCAGGTGGATGAGCGGGTGCCGGTGGCGGAGTTGCGGGAGCTTGCCCGGGCCTATCGCGCGGTGCTGGACGCGTTCCTCTCCTGATGGCCGCATCCGCACGCGCCGGCGCACCTTGATGCAGGCGCTGCACGGCATCCTGCTGCTGGCCCGCTTTCGCCCGGAAGGGTTCGCCCTGTTTGCCGGCACGCCGGCGGCCTTCATGAACAGTCTGGCGCCGCTGCTCGGCATCGCGGTGGTGGCCGGTATCCGGCCGCTTCTGGCGGGGTCGCCACGGCTGCTGGCCATGCATGTGCTGACCAGCGTGGTCGCCCTGATCGGGCCGGCGGTGGTGTCGCATGCGATCGCCAAGGCCTGGGGGCGCGAGGCGCTGTGGCTGCGCTACGCGGTCGCCTATAACTGGTGCCAGCTCGGCGTGACGCTGGCCTCCATCCTGCTGATGCTGGTGTTTGTGGTGACGGATGGCGACCTGACGACCTTGTTCGGGTCGATCGCGATGGTGCTGTTCTACTGGCTCGGCCTGTGCTGGTTCATGCTGTGGCGGGGGCTCGCGTTGAGCGCGGGCCGGGCGACGCTGGGGCTGATCATCCTCAATCTGGTGACCGGCGCGCTGGTCGTCATGCCGCGCATCATGTCGCTGCCGATCGGCGTCACGGGGTTCGCGGGGTGAGCGGGGAGGTGAAGCCTGGGCTGCGGGCGGCTTTGCTGCTGGCGCGCGGGCAGACCGATGGCATCGCGCCGCCCGATACCGCGGGAGACCCGATGGAGGCTGCCCGCCGGAGTTTTCTTGCGGGGGCGATCTGCCTGCCGATCTTCGTGGGTCTCCATGCGCTCGACGTGATCACCGCCAAGCTGCAGCAGGAACCGCGCCGCGTCGACATGAGCTGGAGCGATCTCGACTGGACCGCGGCCGACCTGCGCGGCCTGGCGGTGGCGATCTGCGGGTTCGTGATCGGATGGGTCGGCTTCGCCCTGGTGTCGCATCGCGTGGCCGGCCGGCTCGGCCGGGCCAGCTTGTGGCCGCGCTTCATCACGCTGTGGAACTGGTGCAACCTCGTGCAGTATATGCTGCTGGCCACCGCGGCGGTGATCGGGCTGGCGCCGCTGCCGTGGTTTGTGGTGCAGACGGTCTGGCTGGTGGCGCTGGGTTGGGCGATGTGGCTCGAATGGTTCATGACGCGATTCGCGCTCGCCATTCCCGCCCTGCTCGCGGTGGCGATGGTCGCCCTCGATGTCGCGATAGGCATGACGGTCACCGGAATCGTCGGGTAGAGGGCTAGGTGACGGGCGAAGCGAATATAGTCTTATAGCTTGAGGATAGGAAGGATGTTCTTTTTGTGAACAAAAAGAACCAAAAATCTGTCTATCCGCTCTTTGCCGTTGGCTTACTCTCCTGGGATAGTGTGAAGCGGTACACGCAAAGCTACAAAAGTTTTTTGCTCCTTTTTTTCAAAAAAGGAGTGCTTCCTTGCCTTCTCTTCGCTTCTCCGCCTCACAATCACGCTCCAGCAACCAGGAGATCCCCATGCGGACGACACGCAGCATCACCGTGGTCGGCTGCCATGCCGAGGGGGAGATCGGCGACGTCGTCACCGGCGGCATCCTGCCGCCCGCCGGCGCCACCATGTTCGAGCGCATGCAGACCATGCAGCGCGAGCACGACGATATCCGCCGCTTCCTGCTGTGCGAGCCGCGCGGCCATGTCGGCCGCCACGTCAACATCCTTACCCCGCCGACGCGGGCGGATTGCGACGCTGGCGTGATCATCATGGAGCCGACCGAATACGTGCCGATGAGCGGTTCCAACATCATCTGCACCGTCACCGTGCTGCTCGAGACCGGCATTCTGCCGATGACCGAGCCCGAGACGGTGGTGATGATGGACACGCCGGCCGGCCCGGTGCGGGCGCGCGCCGCCTGCCGCGACGGCAAATGCGTGAGCGTGGAGTTCGACAACGTGCCTGCTTTCGTCGACCGGCTGGACGCGCCGTTGGAGGTCGAGGGCTATGGCACCGTGATGGCGGACGTCGCTTTCGGCGGCATGTTCTACGCCATTGTGGACGCGACCAAGCTCGGCTTCACGCTGGAGGCGCACGAGGCGCGGGATCTCGCGGTGCTCGGCGAGCGGGTGCGCCTCGCCGCCCGCGCGCAGTTCACCGGCGTGGTGCATCCGGAGAACCCCGGGATATCAGGCGTCTCGATCGTCCAGCTCAACCGCCCCTTCGCCGGTCCAGGCCAGGTGACGCGCAACACTTGCATCGTCGCCCCCGGCCGCTCCGACCGTTCGCCGACCGGCACCGGCACCTGCGCGCGCATGGCGGTGCTGCATGCGCGCGGGCAGATGCGGGTGGGCGAGACGCTGATCCATGAGAGTCTCATCGCCTCGCGCTTCACCGGGCGGATCAATGCCGAGACCACCATCGCCGGGCGCCGGGCCATTCTGCCCTCGCTGCGCGGGCGGGCCTGGATCACCGGGCAGCATCACTACTACCTCGACCCCGACGACCCCTGGCCATCGGGCTACCTCCTCGGTGACACCTGGGGGGTGACGGGGAAGGCAACGCAGGATTAAGAATGGCCGGAGCGTAGACGGTTCACGGCGCGTCGGTCGGAGGCGAGGGCACGGCATGGAATTCGTGATCTATTTTACCATTTCCGGGATGTGTGCAGCCGCGATGTTTTTTGCCGCGCTGAACGCCGCGCGCAAGCCGGGCGAAGCGGAGCGCGGGCCGTTCCGTCTTGAGGAGCCCGCGGCGGGGCCGCAGGGTGATGCCGCCGCATCGGGTCCGGCGCCGCCGGCCGGGCGTGGGCGATCGGGACCCTGGCGGCCGGCGAGGTAGCGATGCGCGATATAGCCCTCCTCTTCGTGCTGTTCCCGATGCTCTACAGCTGTCTGCGCTACGTCCATATCGGCGCGATGTTCTGGATCTGGACGGCGCTGGCGTCCCCGAGTTCATTCGTCTTCGGTTTTCTCCTTGAATTGCCGCTTAACAAGCTCGCGGTGGCCGGCGCCTGTGTCAGCCTCGTGGTCGATCGGACGAAGCAGCGGCTGTTCTTCGATTCGCCGTTTATGCTGCACACCCTGCTGGTGATCCAGGGCGTGATATCAGTCACGTTCGGATTGACCGAGATCGTGAGAACCTATGATCTGCTCGACCGCGTCGTGAAGGTCTGGATTCTCGCGCTGTTCATCCACCTCGCCAACCGCAAACGCGAGCAGATCCACGGGATCATTATTACCTTCACCCTCAGTGCCGGCGTGCATGGAATTCTGGAGGCCTTCAAATACATTATCACGCTGGGCTCCCACAAAGTGCAGCCGGCACCCAGCATCGGTGACAACAACTACCTTGCGATGATGATCCTGATGGTCATTCCCTTCATGCTCTACATCGCCAAATACTCGGCGGAAAAATACACCAAGTTTGCGTTCCAGATGATGGCGCTGTTCTCCGCGATCGGGCTTGTGGCTACCGCCTCGCGTGGCGGTCTT
This sequence comes from uncultured Rhodospirillales bacterium, assembly GCA_903910565.1. GTDB lineage: Bacteria > Pseudomonadota > Alphaproteobacteria > Acetobacterales > Acetobacteraceae > CAIYPH01. Next base: position 2,834 of record CAIWAJ010000250.1, on the reverse strand, counting down.
GTCGCCGGTATGATCCTCGGGGCGATGTTGCTGGTGCGCAGCAAGCGCAAGGCCACCGGCGTGCTGATTGCCATTGTGCTCGGCGTCAGTCTCGTCACGCTCGCGCCCTCCTCCTGGTGGGACCGGATGGACACGATCAAGACCGCGGAGAGCGACGGCTCCTTCATGTCGCGCGTCGCCTCGTGGAAGATGAACACCTTGGTGGCGCTGGATCGTCCGTTCCTTGGCGGCGGGTACTCGTCGATGGAGGATCCCCGGGTGTTCCGCGACTATCTGCCGCAGTTTGGGATGCTCGACATGGTCCCGACCGACGCACCCGTCGGCCCGCTTGCGGCGCACAGCATCTATTTCGAGGTGATCGGGGATCTCGGGTTCATCGGATTTGCGCTCTTCCTGGCGATGCTGGCCTCCAATGTGTACAGCGTCCGCCGCGTCAAAATCGCATGCCGCGGGCGCAAGGATCTGGAGTGGGCCGACGATCTCGCCTCGGCGATGCTGCAGATGCTCGTGGTCTACATGGTGGCCGGTGCGGCGCTGAGCGCGGCGTATCTCGAGCTTTTCTATGTGCAGATCAGCGTGCTTTCCATCCTGCGGCGTTCCCTCGCGGAAAACTATGGGGTGAAGGCGGCCCTGCCGGGTATCGTCCCGATCGGGGGCCGCCCAGCGGCCGGTGCGCTGGTGCCTGCGGGATGGCAGCGGCCGCAGTAATGTCGGCCGGCCGCCGGGCGGGCTTGACGCGAACCCCCCGGCGTCCGACCGTATCGACATGACCGACATATCCTCGCTCCACCGCTCCATCATCACCATCGACACCCATATCGACATCCCCTGGCCAGAGGGCCCCTCGTTCTTCGAGGACACCAGGCGCCGGGTGGACCTGCCGAAGATGCGTCGCGGCCATATGGCCACTGGCTGCTTCGCGGCCTACGTGCCGCAGGTGCCGCGCTCGCCCGAGGCTAACGAGGCCGCCTTCGCCCGGGCCTGCGCCATGCTGGACGCGATCAACGTGATGGGCTCGGGCCCCGACAGCCGCGTGTGCGTGACCGCGGATGACATCGAGCGCGCCTTTGCCGACGGCGTGACCGGCATAATGCCCTGCGTCGAAAACGGCCAGGCCGTCGGCGGCGATCCGTTGCGCCTCAAGGCCTTCCGGGACCGCGGCGCCCGCTACCTCACCGTCACCCATTTCGGCCATAACGCGCTGGCCGACAGCTCCAATCCCCGCCGCGACCTCAATGACCCCGAGGAGGAACACGGCGGCCTCTCCGCGCTCGGCCGCCAGGCGGTGGTGGAGCTCAACCGGCTCGGCATGCTGGTCGACGTCGCGCATACCTCGAAGAAGACGATGCTGCAGGCCGCCGGCCTGTCGCGCACGCCGGTGCTCTCCACCCATTCCTGCATCAAGGCGCTGTGCGACAACCCGCGCAACATGGATGACGAGCAACTCGACGCGCTGAAGGATGTCGGCGGCGTTGTCCAGGTCACCGCCGTGCCGTCCTTCCTGAAGGCGGGCAAGCGGGAGGCCGAGGTGACGGTGGCCGATTTCGTCGACCATATCGACTATGCCGTGAAGCGCATCGGCGTGGAGCATGTCGGCATCTCCTCGGATTTCGACGGCGGCGGCGGCTTCGTCGGCTGGCGGGATGCCAGCGAATGCGGCGGCGTCACCGCCGAGTTGGTCCGCCGCGGCTATGGCGCGCCGGAGATCGCGCTGCTGTGGGGCGGCAACTTCCTTCGCCTGCTCCGCCGCGCCGAGGCTCTGGCGGAATAGCGATGCGCAGCGTCCGCCTGCCCGACGGCACGCAGGTTCCCGCCCTCGGGCAGGGGACCTGGAAGTTCGGCGAGGGCGAACGCTCGCGGAAGGACGAAGCCGATGCCATCCGCCTCGGCATCGATCTCGGCATGACCCTGATCGACACCGCCGAGATGTATGGCGAAGGCTCGTCCGAGGAAGTCGTCGCCGACGCCATCGCCGGCCAGCGCGATCGGGTGTTCGTCGTCACCAAGGTCTATCCCCACAATGCCACGCGCCGCGGCACCGGTTTGGCCTGCGAGCGCAGCCTCAAGCGCCTGCGCACCGACCATATCGACCTCTATCTGCTGCACTGGATGGGCGGCGCGCCACTGTCGGAGACCGTCGCCGAATTCGAGAAGCTGAAGGCGGCCGGCAAAATCCGCGCCTGGGGCGTCTCCAATCTCGACACCGACGACATGGAGGACCTCGCCGCCGTCTCCCCCGCCTGCGCTACCAACCAGGTGCTTTACAACCCCGAACATCGCGGCATCGAGTTCGACCTGCTGCCGTGGTGCGCCCAGCGCGCCATGCCGATCATGGCCTATTCCCCGGTCGGCCAGGCCGGCCGCCTGCTGCGGGCGCCGACCCTGGCGAAAATCGCCGCGCGCCACGACGCCACTCCCGCGCAGATCGCCATCGCCTGGTCACTGCGCCACCCCGGCATCATCTCGATCCCCAAGGCCGGCGACGCGGCCCATGTCCGCCTCAACGCGGCGGCCGCCGATATCGCCCTCACGCCCGCCGACCTCGCCGAGATCGACGCGGCCTACCCGCCGCCGCGGCGCAAGCAATCGCTCGCGATGTTGTAAGGAAGAAAGCGCTTCTTTTTGAAAAAAAGAAGCAAAAACTTTCTATCCGCTTGCTGTGCGCCCTCCGCGGCAAGCACGATGCCAAACGAATGAAAGTTTTTCGCTCTTATTGTGTTGCTTGTTGATACGGTCCCAATCCGGCAGCTGCCATGATCCATAGGTTGGGTGCGGGCGCTTTCGGGAGGGCTTCGATGGTTCTACGCCAGCCGAGGTAATTTGGCAGATTGGCT
>CAIWAJ010000249.1:0-3468 GCA_903910565.1 uncultured Rhodospirillales bacterium | reverse complement strand
GGCTGCGCCATCCTGCTCGCCAGCCACAACATGGCCGAGGTGGAGCGGCTCTGCGACGAGGTGCTGATGCTCAAGCGCGGTCGCATCGTCGATCGCGGCAGCCCCGCCGACCTGCTGGCCCGCTACGGCCGCGACACGCTGGAAGCCGTCTTCCTCGACATTGCCCGAAATACGGGAGCGGCCGCATGAGGCCGGCGCTGCGCCGCATCTGGGGCATGATGTACCGCCATCTCGCCCTCTACCGCCGCTCCTGGCCGCGCCTGCTGGAGTTGGCTTATTGGCCGACCCTGCAAATGTGCATCTGGGGCTTCACCGCCAGCTTCTTCGCCGGGCGGATGGCCAACGCTGGCACACCGGGCGCCGGCGCGGTCACGCTCGGCATGCTGCTCGGCGCGGTCCTGCTGTGGGAGGTCGCGCTGCGCAGCCAGATGGGGGTGGCGATCTCCTTCCTCGAGGAAATCTGGTCGCGCAACCTCGGCCATGTCTTCGTGAGCCCCTTGCGCCCCTGGGAGTTGGTGGCGGCGCTGATCGCCATGTCAGTCATCCGCATGCTCGCCGGCGTGCTGCCGGCGGTGCTGCTGGCCTGGGTGCTCTACGCCTACAACCTCTTCGCCCTCGGTTTGCCGCTGATCGTGCTGGCGGTGAACCTCATGGTGATGGGCTGGTGGGTCTCGCTCGGCGTGGTCTCGCTCATCCTGCGCCATGGTGCCGGGGCCGAGGCGCTGGCCTGGTCGGTGCTGTTCGGCCTCACCCCCTTCGCCGCGGTGTTCTACCCGGTCTCGGTGCTGCCGCCCTACCTCCAGCCCGTCGCCCTCGCCCTCCCGGCCGCCCATGTCTTCGAGGGCATGCGCGCCATCCTGGCCGGGAGCGCCTTCCCCTGGTTCAGCCTTACCGCCGCCACCGGGCTCAATCTGCTCTGGCTGGTCGCCGCCGGCCTGCTCTTCGCCCGCCAATTCCGCGCCGCCCGCGTCCGCGGCGCTCTCATGTCCATCGGGGAATAGACGATGTCGCAAACCAATTTCTGGCTCATCCGCCACGCCCTCGTGGAGGAGAATGCCCGCGCCTATAATTATGGCGCCACCGACGTGGAGCTCTGCCCCCACACGCTGGAAACCGCCCGGCCGACCTACGCCGCCCTGGCCCGCCGCCTGCCGCAGCCCGCCGCCTGGGTGATCTCGCCGCTCTCTCGCACGCGGCGCACTGCCGAGGCGATTTTCCGCGACGGCTACCCCGCCCAGCCGATGGCCATCGAGCCCGCGGTGATCGAGCAGTCGATGGGCGACTGGCACGGCCTGCCACACGCCGAGGTGCCGGGAAAACTGACCATGCCGTCCCACCCGTTCTGGCCGCTCGGCGGCCAGGAGCGCCCGCCCGGCGGCGAAAGCATGGCCGACGTCATGCTCCGCGTCGGCCCGGCGCTCGAACGCCTCGCCATCGCCTATGAAGGGCAGGACGTGGTGGTGGTCAGCCACGGCGGCACCATCCGCGCCGCAATCGGCCACGCGCTGGGCGTCGGGCCGGATGCGGCGCTGCATTTCTCCGTCCATAATCTGGGTTTGACCCGGCTGGAACGCCATCCGCGCGGCTGGAGCGTGGTGTGCACCAACGAGATCTGCGGCGCCTGAGCCTTACGGACGCGTGAAGCTTTGGAGAGGCGGCGCGTAATGCTTGAACCGCGCCGCAAAGCCGCCGCACTGTGCGGGCTATCGTTCCGCCAGCCCCGAGTCGCGCCTCGGCCCGGCTTGATTTGACAGACGGAGACACATCATGGCCCGCCTCATGCTTCTCGCCCTGCTCGCGCTGTCCGCCTGCGCTGGCCAGGCCTTCGCGCAGACCGACCAGCAGACCCTGGTCGACCGCTCGACCCTTGTGGTCCAGGAAATGCTGGGCGACCAGAACGCCACCGAGGCGCGCAACCTGATGAAGCGGGCCAAGGGCGCGATGGTTTGCCCGCGCATCTTCAAGGCCGGCTTCTTCGTTGGCGGGCAGGGCGGCGGCTGCTTGCTGGTCGGCCGCAACGCCAGCAACGGCGCCTGGTCCGGCCCCGCATTCTACTCCATGGGCAGCGCCTCCCTCGGGCTGCAAATCGGTGTGCAGGACGCCGAGATGATCTTCATCGTGCTGACCGACAAAGGCCTCCAGGCGCTGCTCGACAGCCAGTTCAAGTTCGGCGCTGACGCCTCCGTCGCGGTCGCCAGCATCGGCGCCGGTGTCTCCGGTTCCACCACCGCCGCACTCAGAGCCGACATCGTCTCCTTCGCTCAGGCCCGCGGGCTGTTCGCCGGCGTCTCGCTCGAAGGCAGCCTGCTCTCCAACAAGTCGGACTGGAACGCCGCCTATTATGGCAAGCCGATCGGCGCCCAGCAGGTGGTCATCGGCATGGAAGGCCAGAACCCCGGCGCCGCCCCGTTGCAGGAAATGCTGGCCCGCTACGCCCAATAGGCCGAACCAGTAGCCGCGGCGCGCCATGGCCGCTAGTTTGGCGCCCATGGCCCGCCCTTTGCCGTTCTGGAAGACCAAGACCCTCGCGGAAATGACCGTGGAGGAATGGGAATCGCTGTGCGATGGCTGCGGCCGCTGCTGCCTGCACAAGGTGCGCTATGATGGCACCGGTGACCTCGCCTTCACCAACGTCGCCTGCCGCCTGCTCAACCTCGACACCGCCCAATGCTCCGACTACGCCAACCGCCGCCGCAAAGTGCCGGATTGCGTGCAGCTCACCCAGGCCGACCTCCAGGATATCGACTGGCTGCCGCCCTCCTGCGCCTACCGGCTGCTCGACGAAGGCAAGCCGCTGGCGTGGTGGCACCCGCTGGTCTCCGGCGATCCGCAGACCGTGCACACCGCCGGCGTCTCAATCCGCGGCCGCGCGCTCTCCGAAAAGCGCGCCGGCATGCTCGAACACCATCTCGCGGACTGGCCCGGCCAGATGCCGCGGCCGAAAAAGCCCCGTAAGGAACCCTCTGAATGATGTCGAACGCCATCTATGGCGGCGTGAATGCCGCCGTGCTCACCGCGATGAATGCCGATCTCTCGATCGACCTCGACCGCATGGCCGCCCACTCCAAGTGGCTGCTGGCCAATGGCTGCAACGGCCTCGGCGTGCTCGGCACCACCGGCGAGGCCAATTCGCTGGGCATCTCCGAGCGCATCGCCGTCATGGAGGGCCTGGTCGAGCGCGGCATTCCCGCCGCCGTGATGATGCCGGGCACCGGCACCACCGCCATCACCGACACCGTGCTGCTCACCCGCAAGGCCGAGTCGCTCGGCTGCCGCGGCGCCCTGCTCCTGCCGCCCTTCTTCTACAAGAACCCTAGCGATGACGGCCTGTTCGCCTATTTCTCCGAGGTGATCGAGCGCGTCGGCGGCGACATCAAGATCTACCTCTACCACTTCCCCGCCCAATCCGCCGTCCCCTTCGGGATCGACCTCATCGGCCGGCTGCTCAAGGCCTATCCCGGCAAGGTG
>CAIWAJ010000248.1:0-18334 GCA_903910565.1 uncultured Rhodospirillales bacterium | reverse complement strand
TGCTGGATCAACCGGTCGGCGAGCGTGGACTTGCCATGATCGATATGGGCGATGATGGAGAAGTTGCGGATCAGGGAGAGCGGGGTGTCGGTCATGGGGGGGAGATAGCGCTTTGCGCGCGTCCTGTCAGCGATGGTTTCATGGTGGGCTGGCTCGACCCGTGAGAAAGCGCGTCAGCGGTTCGGGCGGCTGAAGAAATAGCCGAGGACCAGGGTCATCAGTGGCATGATGGCGGTCTTGAGGAGTTCGACCTCGATGGCGACTGCGTCGTCACATGAGCCCGAGAACCAAGCTCGAAGCCCCAACGTAAGTACAATGAGGGAGATGTACCCGCAGAACCCTCCGACAACCCACTTCACGATCCAGGATCGATCATCCGCCTCCTGCTGCTGCGGTGTTTTCCCGGCCCGGACCGCCTCGATGGACTGCTCTTCCGTGCGGATGAGCCGCCGATCGGGCTCGCCTAGTGGACTTCCCGGCGCATCATCAACCATGTTGTCAACGCTCTGTTGGCAACTTCATGCCGCTCGTTGACCGGATGATATCAAGACAGCCTTCGAGATCTCATCGGCACTGTCCAACAACTTGTGCAGCAGTTGTCGGAGACGCTTGGCATGCTCGGCATCTGTCGCGCTGAGTTCGATCACCATGTGATCCATCGACGAAGCCACATCGACCAAATTAGGCAGCGTATCAACGATCCGCTGGAATTCCTGCTCCGGCACCGTCCGCGTCTTCTGTCCCATGCCATCCACTCCATGCGCCGCCAGTGCGACGCACTCTACCTTAGCACACCCCCCGTCGCCTTCGCCACCGCCGCGACCACCTTGGCACAGGCCGCCTCGATCTCGGCATCCGTCAACGTGCGCTCACGCGGCTGGAAGGTGACTTCGATGGCCAGCGACTTCTTGCCGGCGTCCATCTTGTCGCCCTCATAGACGTCGAACAGCGCCACCCCCGCGATCAGCGTCCGCTCGGCGCCACGGGCGGCGCGGATCAGCGCGTCGGCGGCAACGCCCGCATCCACCACGAAGGCGAAGTCGCGCTGCACCGGCTGGAAGGCGGGCAGGTCGGGCAGGCTCTTCTTGCGCCGCTTGGGCTCCTGGATCGCATTGAGGTCAATCTCGAAGGCGACCGCAGGGCCGGCGAGATCGAGCGCCGCCAGCACGCGGGGATGCAGCGCGCCGAAGGTGGCCAGCACCGTCTTCGGCCCCTGGCGCACGGTGCCGGAGCGGCCGGGGTGGTAGTGGGAGGGCGCATCGGCGGTGACCGTGAGCGCCTCCATCGGCACGCCCAACGCGGCCAGTACGGCCCAGACATCGGCCTTGGCCGCCATCGCGTCCCCGCCCGCCTGGGGCGCGTTCCAGGCCCGTGGCGAGAGACCGGCGCGGATACCGGCCGCCAGCACCGTCTGCCCGTCCTCGCGGAAGGCCGGGCCGATTTCGAACAGGTTGACGTCGGCGTATCCCCGCGCCGCGTTGCGCTGCGCCGCCATCGCCAGCGTGGCGAGCGGCGTGGCGCGCAGCTGGTCGAGATCGGCGGCAATCGGGTTCATCAGCCGCAGCACCTCGGGCACCGGCCCGAACAGCGTGGCCTCCTTGGCCGGCATGAAGCTGAACGTCACGGACTCCGCATAGCCCGCCGCCGCGATAATCCGCCGCGCCAGCGCATTGCGCGTCTGCCGCGCCGTCAGCGTCGGCAGCGGCACCGGCGCCAGCGCCGGCATCGAGACCGGCGGCACGGCATCGAGCCCACCAAGCCGCAACACCTCCTCGACGAGATCGGCCTCCGGCTCCATCGCCGCGCGCCCTTCAGCCGCCTTGGCCGCCTTCTCGGGCGCCATCGCCGGGTCCGGCTCCAGCGCCGAGGCAGCCGCCACGTCATTGCGCCAGGACGGCACGTTCACCGTCACCGAGGCCGCATCCCGCGCCGCCACCGTGAAGCCAAGCCGCTCCAGCCGCGCCACCGCCTCATCCGCGGGCACATCGAGCCCGCCGAAGTCAGCCAGCCGCGCGAACCGCAGCGTCGCCGTGCGCCGCCAGCCAGGTTCGGCACCGGCCGCCGCCACCTCGGAGGCCACGCCGCCGCACAGCGCCATCACCATCGCCGCCGCCATATCGGTCGCCGCCGGCAGCAGCGCCGGGTCGATCCCCCGCTCGAAACGGCTGCGCGCATCCGAGACGATGCCGTGATGCCGGCCCGACAGCGCGACGGCCACCGGATTGAACAGCGCGCATTCGATGAACACGTTGGTGGTGCCCTCGTCGCACCCCGTCGCCTCGCCGCCGATCACCCCGGCCAGCGACTGCACGCCGGCCGCATCGGCGATCGCGCAATCGATCGGCCGCACCGTGTAGTCCTTGCCATTCAGCGCCCGGAAACTCTCCCCCGCCCCCGGCCGGAACGTCAGCCTCCCCCCCGAGATCTTGTCCGCATCAAACACGTGCAGCGGCCGCCCAAGGTCGATGGTGAAGAAATTCGTGATATCCACCAACGCGTTGATCGGCCGCAACCCGATCGACGTCAGCCGATCCTGCAACCACTGCGGGCTCGGCCCGTTCTTCACCCCGCGTACCGTCCGCCCCAGCACCCAGGCGCAGGTCTCCGGCATCTCGATCGCCCATTGCACCGCGCTCGCCCCCTGCGCCGCGATCGCCGGCACCCTGAGCGGGTTCAACATGCCCACTCCGGCCGCCGCCAAATCCCGCGCCACCCCACGCACCGAGAGCGCATCCCCGCGATTGGGCGTCACCGCAATGTCGATAATCGGGTCATCCATCCCCGCCCACACCGGATACGGCGTCCCCACCGGCGCATCCGCGGGCAGATCGACGATCCCCGTGTGATCATCCCCCAGCCCCATCTCCCGCATCGAAAGCAGCATGCCCTCGGACTTCACGCCGCGGATTTCGCCAACCTTCAGCGTCATGTCCGTCCCCGGGATATACAGCCCCGCCGCCGCGAACACCCCCTTCATCCCCGTCCGCGCGTTCGGCGCGCCGCACACCACCGAATAGACCCGCGTCCCGTCATCCACCCTGCACGCCCGCAGCCGGTCCGCATTCGGGTGCTGAACCGCCTCGATCACATGCGCCACCTTGAAGCCGGCCAGCGCCGCCCCGCGATCCTCCACGCCCTCGAGCTCAAGCCCGATCATCGTCAGCGCATCGGTGATCTCTTGCAGCGACGCGGTGGTCTCAAGATGCGTCTTGAGCCAGGAGAGAGAGAACTTCATGTCTTACCAACCACTTGAGATGTTGAGCGAAGCAATCAGCAAGAAAGCAAGCGGTTCTTTTTTGGAAAAAAGAACCAAAAAACTTTTATCCGTTTGCTCCCCGCCCTCCGGGGACTCACCGAACCAAACGGATAGAAAAGTTTTTGCTTCCTTTTTCAAAAAGAAGCGCTTCCTTCCTTCCGTCACACCCCCTCATGCAACATAGCCGCCGCCAGCGGGTTGAACCCGTAATGCCGCAGCCACCGAATATCCGACTCATAGAACGGCCGCAGATCGGGGATGCCATGCTTCAGCATCGTCACCCGCTCGATCCCCATGCCGAACGCAAACCCCTGCCACTCCCGCGCATCGATGCCGCAATTGGCCAGCACCTTCGGGTGCACCATGCCGGAGCCCAAAATCTCCAGCCAATCGCCCCCGCCGCCCAGCTCCCCCGTCCGCCGGTTCCACCCGATATCCACCTCCATCGAAGGCTCGGTGAACGGGAAATAGCTGGAGCGAAACCGCACCGGCAGGTTCGAAATGCCGAAGAAAATCCGCAGAAAATCGATCAAACACCCCTTCAGATGCCCCAGCGTCAGCCCGCGATCAATCGCCAGCCCCTCCACCTGGTGGAACATCGGGCTGTGCGTCGCGTCATGATCCGCCCGATACGTCCGCCCCGGCACGATCACCCGGATCGGCGGCTCCTGCGAAATCATCGTGCGCACCTGCACCGGCGAGGTATGCGTCCGCATCACCCGCCGCCGCCCGCCCGCCTCCAGCGCCGGCACATAGAACGTGTCCATATCCTCGCGCGCCGAATGATGCGCCGGAATGTTCAACGCCCCGAAATTCCGCCAGTCATCCTCAACATCCGGCCCCTCGGCGATGGCGAACCCCATGGCGCCGAAAATCGCCGCCATCTCCTCCATCGTCCGGCTGATCGGATGGATCAGCCCATTGACCACCGGCCGCGGCGGCAACGTCACGTCCATCCGTTCGGCCGCGAGCCGCGCATCGAGCGCCGCCGCATCGAGCGCCCCCCGCCGCGCCTCGATCGCCGCCGTGATCGCGTCCTTCACCACGTTGAGCGCCGCCCCACGCGCCCGCCGCTCTTCCGGCGCCACCTTGCCCAACTCCTTGAGCTTGTTGGTCAAACTGCCGTTCTTGCCCATCACCGCGACACGCACCGCATCCCACGCCCGCAAATCGGCGGACGCGGCGAGGGCCGCCTCGGTCTCGGAAATCAACGCGGAAAGATCGTCGGTCATGGCACCCTGCATCGCTGAGACTGCGGACGAAAAAAGGCCGCCCTCGCGGGCAGCCCTTTACGGTTTTTCGTGCATCCCCGAAAGGGGAGGGGTCACCAAAGCAAGCAAGCGCTTCTTTTTGAAAAAAGAAGCAAAAACTTTTTCTCCGTTTGGTTCGGAGTTCCCCAGGGAAACACCACGGCAAACGGATAAAAGTTTTTTGGTTCTTTTTTTCAAAAAAGAACCGCTTCCCTTCCTTGCCTAGGCCGAGGGGGCTTCCCCAGCCGCGGCCATCACGGCCTGGACCTGCTGCACAATGGCGCTGAACGACGCCGGATCGTCATAAGCGATGGCCGCAAGCACCTTGCGATCCATCTCGATCCCCGCCGACTTCAGCCCGAAAATGAACTTCGAATACGTCAGCCCATGCTCGCGCACGGCGGCGTTGATGCGCTGGATCCACAAACCGCGGAACTCACGCTTCTTCACCCGGCGATCGCGATACGCATACTGGAGAGACTTCTCCAGCCGCTCCAGCGCGATGCGGTAATTGGTGGACGACCGGCCAAAGAACCCCTTGGAGGCGTCGATGACCTTCTTGTGACGGGCGTGTGTCGTTACGCCCCGCTTGACGCGTGCCATTTATGCTCTCCCTCAGACCAGACCGTACGGCGCCCACTGCTTGACAGTCAGGCCATCGGCCTCCGTCAGCACCTGGCTGCCGCGGCCCTGCCGCTTCATCTTCTGGGAGCGATTGATCAGGCCATGGCGCTTGTTGCCCGGGCCGGCCAAAACCTTGCCCGTGGCGGTGATCTTGAAGCGCTTCTTGACCGATGACTTGGTCTTCATCTTGGGCATTTGATACTCCTCTGAACAAAGCCCCCGCACAACGCAGGCATCGCGGCCGGGCATGCCCTACAGGCCCGGACTCGCAGATGAGGGCGGGCTTATAGCGACACACCCACCCGCGCGCAAGCACAAGGAAGCAAGCGGTTCTTTTTTGAAAAAAAGAACCAAAAAACTTTCATCCGTTGGGCTGCGATGTGGTCCGGAGTCTCTCCCGAACCGTCAGGAGGCATCGCCGAAATTTCCGCGCTGTAGCCCATTTGCGGCTGGTGCTACTCCTGCCCATAGAACCGCCCATGGTTCAGTCACCTTGCAACTGTCTCCATTTCGTGAAGAACTGTGAAGAACTGCCAGTGTCTTGTGGCACTCTGCTGGCCAGGACAGAAAGGGTGGAAATGGCCGCTTATTATGTCTACGAGCTGCGCGATGCTGATGGCGTGGTACGTTACATCGGGAAAGGCACAGGCCGCCGAGCAAATTACCATCTTGGCGTCATCCTGGCCCTCGCTGCGGGTGCACCGGCCACAAGGGCCACCAAGGTGCACCACCTTTTCGCTGCGGAAATCCGGCGTGGCCGCCAGCTTCGATCGGGTGTCATTGCCGATGGGCTGACCCAACCGGCCGCATACGCGATGGAGGCCGATCTGATTGGCAAGCACCTGCGCGAGACGGAAGGCGGTACGTTGTGGAATGTGCTCGCAGGTGGCGAGGGGTTCCAGGGAATCCTCCATGAGGATTGGATATTGGTGGCCAATCGGGCCGCAGCAACAAAGAAACGCACCGGGTCCGCACAGCGCGCGGGAGCCAAGGCCGCCGCCACCAAGGCCTTGACCGGATCTGGTCTGCGCGCTGGCGCCAAGGCTGCGATCACCAAGGCATTGAGCGGGTCGGGCTTGCGAAGGGGACCCAAGGCCGCTGAAACTCGGCGAATGCGACAACAAGCGTAGCCCGGGTCCCCAATCCGAGTAGGTGGGTGCAAACCACCATCCCAACTGCACAGCGCCGGACGCCCGTCGCAATCGCAAGCCCCACGCGCTCCGCCTCACCCAAACGGGTCCACCCACGCGACCCCCATCGCCGAGCAACCCACCCCACAAACCCGTGCAAACCCCGCCCCCACCCGCTATCATCCTCCGCCATGCCCGCCCGATCGCGCCCGGCCCTGCGAACCGCCCTGATCGCCGCCCTCCTCGCGCCGGCGGCGCAAGCGCACGCCCAGCCCATGCAAAGCGCCTGCTGCATCGCCGTCGCCCCGGCCAACCCGGCCGCCCCCACGTTGCGCTTCGATGCCATCGGCCCCTATGACGGGATCACCCCCCGCAACCGCCTGCCCATGCTGCCCGCCCAACCCGGGCTGCCCCCCGGCGCCGCCGCCCTCGCCGGCGGGAGCGTCCCGTCGCCCGGCGTCGCGATGACCTTCTCCACCCCCGTCGCCGGCGGCTCCGCCAGTTTCAGCCTGGGCATCCGCACCCCCGAACCCGCCCCCGGCAACCGCCTCTCCCTCATCGCGCCACCCTGAAAAAAAGTGACACTCACCTGAAAAATATCCTTGCAAGCCATCGCGCGCTCTGCTAGGAACAAATAATGAACAACAACACCCCCCACCCCAGGCCAAGCGCCCAAGACGCAGAGCCTCTCTGCCGCGTCCTGGAGGCGATCGTCCTGTGCCTGGAGTCCGTGTTGTTTTCCGCCTCGCCGCTGCGCGCCTGGTGCCACCGCCTGTTCGGCGCCTGGGCCGCCCCCCTCCTCGGGCCGCTCGGCCAGATGCGCCACGGCCTCCTCCGCCTCATCGCCCAGCTCCGCGCCGGCACCCTGCCGCCCGCCCCGCCGATCCGCCCCCGCCAGCACACCCAAGCCCGCACTCCGTCCACCCTTACTCCGTCCACCGGTCACCCCGCGCGCCGCGCCTCCCAGCCGCGCGCCCTGCGCAACCCGATCGCCGCACCACCGGCCCAGGCGCCGGGACACCCGATTCCCGCACGCGCGCCCTCCGTTCCAGTCCCGCCCCGCACGCCCACTCTCCGCCGCCCCCCACCCTGGCCACCCCCACCGGCGAGCCCGCGGCACCGGTCGCCGACGCACACCCTATTTGTTGCGAATAAGAAACAATTGGCGTCCCCCCTGGCCGATCCCGCCGGTCTGCCGCATTCTCGCGCCAACCACAGGAGACGACCATGACCCAGCCCCTCCGCTACGGCATCCTCGGCGCCGCCAACATCGCCCGCCAATTCACCCGCGGCGTCGCCGGCTCCAGCCTCGCCACCGTCGCCGCCGTCGCCAGCCGCGGCATCGACAAGGCCCAGGCTTTCGCCGCCGAGCTGTCCATCCCCCACGCCCTCGGCTCCTACGAGGCCCTGCTGGCCGATCCCGAGATCGAGGCCGTCTACATCCCGCTGCCCAATGACATGCACGCCGAATGGGCCATCAAGGCCGCCGAGGCCGGCAAACACATCCTCAGCGAAAAGCCCCTCTGCATGGGCGGCGCCGAGGCCATCGCCATGTTCGCCGCCGCCAAGGCGAACAACGTCTACCTGCGCGAAGCCTACCCCTACATGTCCCAGCCGCAGACCCTCAAGGTCCGCGACCTCATCGCCGAGGGCGCCATCGGCCGCGTGCAAACCGTCTTCGCCGCCTTCGGTTTCGGCCTGGTGCATGCCGACGGCACCCCCAAGGGCGACCCCGCCAACATCCGCCTCGTCCCCGCCCGCGGCGGTGGAGCCCTCCTCGACGCCGGCACCTACGCGATGAGCTTCGTCCGCCTGGTCACCGGCGAGCGCCCCACCCGCGTCCACGCCACCGCGCGGCACACCAAAACCGGCGTCGATCTCACGGTGGCCGCCACGCTCGAATTCCCCTCCGGCGCCCTGGCACAGCTCTCCACCAGCATGTCCTCCTCCTTCCACCGCCACGCCACCATCGTCGGCGATGACGGGCTGATCGAGACCAGCTACTCCAACCACGCCCCCGCCGAGGGCAAGCTCATGCTGCGCGTCAAGCGCGGCGTGCCCAACACCAACCCGCTGGTGCCCGAGGAGGTCGACGGCGCCGACGGCTTCCGCCTCGAAGCCGAAAGCTTCGCCACCCTGGTCCGCACCGGGAGCGGCTGGAACGGCGCCACCCCCGCCGAATCCGTCGACATCGCCATGGCCCTGGAAGCCATCACCGCGAGCATCCGCTCGGGCGCCTGGGTTAATCTTCCGCAATAATTGCCCCGCGCCATATGCCGGCATCAGTTCGCCGTGCCATAGCCGCAGTTCGGTCACCATTCCGGCGCCAGGCTGCTTGGTGCTAGGACGCACCCCGAACCCGATGGAGACGAACCGATGACCATGACCCGCCGAACCACCCTGCTCGCCATCGCCCTGGCCACCGGCCTGTCGCGCGTCGCGGCCGCGCAGGTCGAATTGCGCGTCGTCCCGCCCCTGCGCGCCGAGGTCATTCCCGTACACCCGCCCGGTCCCCGCATGGTGTGGGAGCCCGGCCACTGGAACTTCGAGCGCGGCGAATACGTCTGGATCCCCGGCCGCTACATCCCCGCCCATCGGTTCCACCGCTTCGCCCACGGCCATTGGGTCATGCGCGGCGGCGTTCAGGTGTGGGAGCCCGGCCACTGGGAATAGCGCCGCAACGCCGCCCTTTGTTCCCGGCTCCGGCTCCCATATAAGCCGGGCATGGATACTCCGTTCCTCAAGATGCACGGCTGCGGTAACGACTTCGTCGTCTTCGACGAGCGGCGAAAACCGCTCGGCCTGACGGCGACCCGCGCCGCCGCCATCGCAAACCGCCGCACCGGCGTCGGCTGCGACCAGTTCATCGTGATGGAGCGGCCCCCCGCCGGCTCCAACGCCGACGTCTTCATGCGAATCCGCAACCCCGACGGCTCCGAGGCCGGCGCCTGCGGAAACGCCACCCGCTGCGTCGCCGCCCTCTACGCCGCCGAAACCGGGCGGACGCAGCTGGTCGTCCAGACCATCTCCGGCAATCTCCCGGCGCTGATCAACCCGGACGGCACGGTCACGGTCGACATGGGCCCCGCCCGCCTCGCCTGGCAGGACATCCCCCTCGCCCACGCAGCCGACACCCTCCATCTGCCCCTCGAGGAAGGCCCGGTCAGCGACCCCGCCGCCGCCTCGATGGGCAATCCGCACGCCACCTTCTTCGTCCCCGACGTCGAGACGCTCGACGTCGAAAACCTCGGCCCGATCCTCGAACACGCCCCCCTGTTCCCCGAACGCGCCAATATCGGCTTCGCCACCATCCTCGCCCCCGACCGCATCCGCCTCCGCGTCTGGGAACGCAGCGCCGGCCTCACGCTCGCCTGCGGCTCCGGCGCCTGCGCCACCATCGTCAACGCCGCCCGCCGCGGCCTCACCGCCCGCCGCGCCCGCATCCTCGCCGATGGCGGCGCGCTTGACATGGAGTGGCGCGAGGATGGCCACGTGATGATGACCGGCCCGGTCGCCACCGCCTTCCACGGCCTGATCGACCTCTCGGCCTACCCGGCATGACCGTCGATATCCTCACCTTCGGCTGCCGCCTCAACACCTATGAGAGCGAGGTGATGCGCGACCATGCGGCCGCCCTCACCGACACGGTGATCGTCAACACCTGCGCCGTCACCGGCGAGGCCGAACGCCAGGCCCGCCAGGCGATCCGCCGCCTGCACCGCGAACGGCCCGACGCCCGCATCGTCGTCACCGGTTGTGCCGCCCAAATCGCCCCCGATGCCTGGGCCAGCCTGCCCGGCGTCACCCGCGTGCTGGGGAACGCCGAGAAGCTGAAGCCGGAAAGCTGGGCCGCCGACGCCCCCTCGGCGGTGGCCGACATCATGGCGATCCGCGAGACCGCCAGCCACCTCGTCACCGATTTCGCCGGCCGCACCCGCGCCTTCGTCCAGGTCCAGCAGGGCTGCGACCATCGCTGCACCTTCTGCATCATCCCCTACGGCCGCGGCCCCAGCCGCTCCGTGCCGATCGGCGCCATCGTCGAGCAGGTGCGCACTTTGGTGGAGTCGGGCTATCGCGAGGTGGTGCTGACCGGGGTCGACCTCACGAGCTACGGGCCGGATCTGCCGGGCGCCCCGAGCCTAGGCCAAATGGCCCGCCGCCTGCTCGCCTTGGTGCCAGACCTGCCGCGCCTCCGGCTGTCCTCGCTCGATCCGGTGGAGATCGACGAGGATATCTGGCGCCTGATCGGCAATGAGCCGCGCCTGATGCCGCATCTGCACCTCTCCTTGCAGGCGGGCTCGGACCTCATCCTGAAGCGCATGAAGCGCCGCCACCTCGCCGCCGATGCCGCCGCCGCCATCGCCCGCGCCCGCTCGCTGCGCCCGGGGATCGCCATCGGCGCCGATCTCATCGCCGGCTTCCCGACCGAGACGGACGAATTGTTCGAGGAAACCCGCGCCTTCGTCGAGGCAAACGACATCCCCTACCTCCACGTCTTCCCCTACAGCGAACGGCCCGGCACCCCGGCCGCCCGCATGCCCGCGGTGCCCAAGCCGCTCCGCAAGGAGCGCGCCGCCCGGCTGCGCGACGTCTCCGCCGCCGCCGCAAGGCGCTTCCATGCCGGCCAGGTCGGCGGGATCGCCATGGTGCTGGCCGAGACCGAGACCGGCGGCCACACCGAGCATTTCTCGCCCATCAAGGTGGCGGGCACCCCGGGCAGCCTGTTCGCCGCCCGCATCACCGCGGCCAATGACGACACCCTGATCGCGGAGCCCGCCTGATGGCCATCGGCGCCTTCTTCTCCCGCCTCAAGCAGGGTCTCGCCCGCAGCACCGAGAAGCTGGCGAGCGGGATCACCGCCGTTTTCACCAAGCGCAAGCTCGATGACGCGGCCCTGGAGGAGCTGGAGGATCTGCTGATTTCCGCCGATCTTGGCACTGCCGTCGCCAGCCAGGTGATCGCCGGTTTCCGCCGCACCCGCTTCGGCAAGGAGGTCGGGGAGGACGAGATCAAGCAGGCGCTGGCGGAGGAGATCGCCGCGATCCTGGCCCCGGTCGCCCGGCCGCTCGAGATCGACCGCGCGCTCAAGCCGCATGTGGTGCTGGTCGTCGGCGTGAACGGAACGGGCAAGACCACCACCATCGGCAAGCTCGCCCAGAGCTACGGCGAACAGGGTCTGAAGCCGATGCTGGTGGCTGGGGACACCTTCCGCGCCGCCGCCGTGGAGCAATTGCAGATCTGGGGCCAGCGGACCGGCGCGCCGGTGATCTCGGCGCCAGCCAACTCGGACGCCGCCGGGCTCGCCTTCGACGCGCTCTCCAAGGCCAAGGCGGCGGGCTCCGACATCCTGCTGGTCGATACCGCCGGGCGGCTCCACAACAAAGCCGCCCTGATGGAAGAGCTGCGCAAAATCATCCGCGTACTGAAAAAGCAGGACGCCACCGCGCCACACTCAGTGCTGCTGGTGCTCGATGCCACCACCGGGCAAAACGCGGTGCAGCAAGTCCGCGTCTTCAAGGAGATGGTCGACGTCACCGGCCTGGTGGTCACCAAGCTCGATGGCAGCGCGCGGGGCGGCATCGTGGTGGCGCTGGCGGAGGCGTTCGCATTGCCGGTGCATGCGGTCGGGGTCGGCGAGCAGGCCGGCGATCTCAGGCCCTTCGACGCGCAGGATTTCGCCCGCGGGCTGGTGGGGTTGTGAGGCCTATTTGTCGAGCGGAACGGTAATCGCGAAGCCAGGGGTGATCCCCGGGCCAAGCCCGGAGCGGGACCGGCGCTGCACTTCCGGCGAAAAATTCGAGCCCTTGGTATAGCCTTCACCGCTGCGGAGCGGGAGCGTCGGGTTGCTCAGCCCGGTGCTGAATTCGGGCTCCCCCGGAACCGGCGGTGGCGGACGCGGTAGCGTGACATCCTGGCTCGGCACCGGCGCCGGCTCGAAGCGCGGGGCCGTCGGCGCTGCGGGGGCCGGCTGGAGGGGCATCGGCCCCGGCAGATAGAGCGGCCCGGCGCCCAACGCCGGCGCGGCGGCGAGGACGGCCATGGCGATGATGAGGGCCCGCGCGTTCATGCGGGCTATTCTACGCGGGATTGTGCCCTTTTTTGGCCCCGCGGATCCTCCGCCGGGTTGCCGGACGGGGCACCGAGCGGCCCGGCGGGATTGGCCCGCCAGGTATCGAGCGACCAGCGCACGGTCGGGAAGGCGATCTCGTCCCACGGGATCTCGTCCCAGTCGAACAGCCGGACATCCTCGCTCTCCGGCCCGGCCGCGAAATGCGGCTTCTCAGGGTCGGCGAAACGGGCTCGGTAGATCAGCTGCACCTGGCCGATCCGGCTGATCGAATAGACCGCCAGCATGCCCTCGAGCGTGATCGCGGCCTCCGCCTCCTCCATCGCCTCGCGGGCGGCGCCTTCCTCGGTGGTCTCGCCAAGCTCCATGTATCCGGCCGGCAACGTCCAGTAGCCGCGCCGGGGCTCGATCGCCCGCTTGCACAACAACACCCGCCCTTCATGGGCGACCACCGCGCCGACCACGATTTTTGGGTTCTGGTAGTCGATATAACCACAATCGCGGCAGACCTGCCGCTCGCGGTTGTCACCCTCGGGGATCTGGCGGATGAAATCAGGCATGGCGTAAGGGTGGCGACCTGCGGGCGTGGTTGCAACCCATTTTGTGGGGAGGGGAAGGGGGTTCTTTTTGTGAACAAAAAGAACCGCTTCACCCATGCCCGATATAGTCAGTCCGCCCGCCGTCCACGGTGAGCACCTGCGCGGTGATGAAGCCGCTTTCGGGGGAGGCGAGGAAGCCTACCGCGTTGGCGATTTCCTCGGGTTCGCCGACGCGGCCCATGATGGCGATTTTGCTGAAGCTGGCGACGAGTGCCTGCCATTCGGCGTCGCTGCGCTTGCCTTGTGTCATGTCCGAGCGGGTGAGGCCGGGAGCGACGGCGTTGACGGTGATGCCGTGGGGGCCGAGTTCGATGGCGAAGCGGCGGGTGAGGATGTTCACCTCGGCCTTGGTGGCGGCGTAGAAGTGGTTGCCGACGAAGCCGGTGTTGCCGTGCCCGGCGACCGAGGAGATGTTGACCACCCGGCCGAAGCCGCGCGCCTTCATGCCGCCCATGACGGCGCGGATGGTGTGGATCATCGCGTCGACGTTGACCGCGCGCAGGCGGGCGAAGCCTTCGGGCTCCCAGGTTTCGAGGGTGGCGGGCCAGCCGATGCCGGCGTTGTTGACGAGGATGCTGACCTGGCCGAGTTCGGCCTCGATGCGCGCGACCATTGCGTTGACCGCCGCGCCGTCGGCGACGTCGGCGCCGACGGCGATGGCGCGGCCGCCGGCGGCGCGGATTTCATCGGCCAAGGCGGCGGCCTTGTCGGGCGAGGCGGAGTAGTTGATCGCCACCGCCGCGCCGTGTTTGGCGAAGCGCTGCACGCAGGCCCGCCCGATGCCGCGCGCGCCGCCGGTGACCAGTGCCACTTGATCCGCCCAATTATTCGTCATTGTCCGCTCCCTTTTCAGCCCCAGACCGCTTCCGCGATCCGCATGAAATTGCCGCCGAGGATGGCCCTGATGTCGTCTTCGGCATAGCCCAGGCGCAGGAGCCCCTCGGTGATATCGCCGAGGCGCTCCGGCGGCAGGAAGGTGAAGCTGCCCTGGTAGTGTTCGGGCGGCCAGTAGCGGCTGCCGCTGGCCGAGGCGCTGGTTTCCCAGGTGTAGTCGAGCCCGAGGCCGACATGGGCGGCGCCGACGGTCTGCACGGCGGCATCGACCGCGCGCACGAAGGTATCCGGCCGGGCGGCGGGATCGCCGAGGAAGCGGCCGACGCCGGTGATGCCGATGACGCCGCCGGTGGCGGCGCAGGCGCGCATCTGCTCGGCATCGACGTTGCGGGGATGCTCGGCGATGGCGGTGGGCACGCAGTGGGAGAACACCACGGGGGCGGCGGAGTGGGCGATGAGGTCGAGGCTGGTGCGGCGGCCGACATGGCAGCAATCGACGAGCATGCCGACCTGGTTCATCGCGGCGAGGATGGCGCGGCCGTAGCGGGTGAGGCCGTGGTCCTCGTCATGGCAGCCGCCGGCGGCCGCGTTGTTCAGGTTGTAGGCGAAGAGGGCCTGGCGGACGCCGAGGCGGTGATAAGCCTCGATCATCTCGACCTGGCCGCCCAGCACCTCCATCCCCTCGATATCGAAGGCGATGCCGAGTTTGCCGGCCTGCTTGGCGGCGCGGATGTCGCCGGCGCGTTCGACCAGCATGTAGCGATCGGGGTTGGCCTGGATGTAGCCGCGGAAGGCCGCGAGATTGCGCACGGCGCCGGGGAAGGGCACCACGTCGAAGCCCACGTTCACCGAGAGGAAGGAGACCCCGGCATCGGCCCAGCGGGCGAGCACCGAGAGGTCCATCTCGGCGCGCGGCCAAAAGCCGGAATGGGCGTCGTAGACGATGGCGTCGCGGAGCAGGGCGGTGGCGTTCATCCTGACCCCTCCGCGCGCGCGTCAGTTCGTGTGGGGGGCGAAGCCGAGGAAGCCGGCCTGCGGGTTGGGGACCCCGGGGTCGGTGCCGTAGGCCTGGCGGACCGGGGCAGGGGGGGCTGCTTGCGGGCGGGCGGGCGCGGGCATGGGCGGCGCGGCGGCGGCTTTCACCGGCTGCGGCGCTGGCTTGCCGGGCTGCGGCGCGGACTTGCCGGGCTGTGGCGCCGTGGAGGCCTGGCGGTTGGTGCGCATGGAGAGCAGCAGGAAGGTGATGTCATTGCGGCCGAGATCGACCGACAATTCGATGGCGGTCAGGCCGAGAATGTTGCGCGCCTCGACTTCGGCGCCGCGGCTGAGTGCTTCGCGGGCCGAGCCCATGTCACCGCGGTTGATCGCGTCGAACAGCGCGTCATTCGGGGAGAGGCCGTTCTTGATGACGGTGCGTTCCGCGGCGCCGGGCAGCGCGGCGGCGCCGGGCAGGGCGGCGGGCATGGCTTCGGGCTTTGCCGCGGCGATCGGCTTGGCCGACACCGCGCGGTTTTGCGCCAAAGCGGGGCCGCACAGGGCCAGCGCCATGGCGGCCGGGAGCACGCCGAGCCGGCAGAGTCGGGAATAACGCATCGCGGCAGCTCCAGTTCTAGCCGGGGTTGAGCCAAGCGAACCCGGCATTCAGATAGGTGGCATAGCACGTCCAGAGCCCGTAAGGCACCAGCAGCCCGGCCGCAAGAGCGTCGCGGCGGCGGAAGGCGGCGATCGTCGCGCCGATCAGGGCCAGAAGCGCCAGGATAATGGCCAAAGCAAAGCCGAGTCGGTGGGCGCCGAAGAACACGGGGGTCCAGATGGCGTTGGCGGCGAGCTGGGCGAACCACAGGGCGAGTGGCCTGCCGCCCCCTGCCGTTCGCCAGATGCGCCAGGCCGCGGTGCCCATGAGGATGTAGAGGGTCGTCCAGACCGGGGCGAACACCCAGTCCGGCGGCGTGCCGGTGGGGCGGATCAGCGTGGGGTACCAGGTTTTGACGTTGGCCGCGGTAACCCAGCCGCCGAGGCCGCCGGCCAGGAGGCACAGGGCGATGAACGCCGCGAGCACCAGCAGCGAGATGGCGGGGCGGGGGAAAGCGGGCATGGTGGTCTCCGGTTCAGGCCGATTCCTGGTGCCACGCCAGCAGGATGAGGCCGAGCAGCAACGGCAGAGCAAGCCAAGTGGGCAGCAGCGGCGTGGTCGCGATGCCGCTGACGATATGGTCATGCCGGCGCTGCAGGCCAATCCAGCTGGCGCCGGAACTCTCGCGCCCCGGCTCGGTGCGGCGGAGCGCGGGGGCGCCGGCGGGGTCGAGGAAATGCAGGCTGCCGGCGCTGGCGCGGATCACCGGGTCGAGAATGGTTCCGGTGGCGCGCATATCGGCATATTCGGGCGGATTTGCGGCGCCCGCGGCGGCGAAGGCGCGCATGGTGCCGTCGCTGGCCTGCCAGACGCCGGGGGTGGTGGCCGGCAGGCGCGCGCTGGCCCGGCCGGGCCGTGAGGGCGCCAGAGGGAGGGTCTGCGTGTGGCCGTCGGGGTCGGTGACGGTGACCTGGCCGGGCGGGGCTTCCTCGGTGCCGCGGCGCTCGATGGTGAGCACGCCTTTCTCGACTTTGGCGACCAGGGCGGACTCCTCCAGCTCCGGCTCCTTCATCAGCCAGTGGGCGATGCGGCGCAGCAGCTCGGCCTGCGGGCCGCCGCCGTCATGGCCGCGCGACCACAGCCAGATCTGGTCGGACAGCAGCAGCGCCACCCGGCCCTGTTCGACGCGATCGAGCAGCAGGATCGGCGCGCGGCCGTCGGGTGAGGATGCGTCGGGCGCGTCCATCAGGGCCTCGCCGCGGGTTTCCGCGGTGGCGATGCGGCGATACCAGTTGCCCCAGGGGGGCTGGCCGGCGGGGATGGGTGCGGCGCCTTTCCAGTCCAGCAGCCCCTCGGTGACGGGATGGCGGCTGCCGAGCGGGGTGACGCCGGGGCGGAAGGCCTCGTTGACCAGGCCGCCGCGCAAGGCCGGGCGGGCGGGCAGCACGCTGCCGAGCGGGGTGGGGAACAGGCTGGAGGCGCCGACGAATTCGGGGCCGACGCTCATCAGCAGGGCGCCGCCGGTGCGGACGTAGTCGGCGATGTTGCGCAGATACTGCGCCGGCAGCACGCCGCGGTTCTGGAAGCGGTCGAAAATGACGAGGTCGAACTCGCGGAGCTTGACCTGGAACAGTTCGCGGACGGGGAAGGCGATCAGGGCCAGCTCGTTGAGGGGGGTCTGGTCGTCCTTCTCGGGCGGGCGGAGGATGGTGAAGTGCACGAGGTCCACCGCGGGGTCGGCCTTCAGCAGCCGCCGCCAGGTGCGCTCGCCGGCGTGCGGCTCGCCGGAGACCAGCAGCACGCGCAGCCGGTCGCGCACGCCGTTGATTTCCACCACCGCCTTGTTGTTGGCCAGCGACACTTCGCCCGCGAGCGGCTCCACCTCGAGTTCCACCACGCTGGGCCCGCCGCGGGTGATCATCAGGTCGATCTGGTGTTCGAGGCCGATCGGGACATTCTCCACCACCGGGGGCTCGCCATCGCGGCGGATGGTGAGTTTGGCGGCGCCGAACATGGTCAGCCCGTTACTGTGGGTGCCGAGGTCCTCGACCGTCATGCGGATGGTCGCCTGCTTGCCGACGATGCCGAAGCCGGGGGCGGCGATGATGCGCACCCGGCGGTCCACCTCCTCGCCCTTCGCCGGCACCAGCAGATGCAGCGGCGCCTCGCCGAAGGGGGAGGTGCCGGGGGGGGGCAGGTCGTGGACCTGGCCGTCGCTGATGGCGATGACGCCGGCGAGGCGGGCGCGGGGGATGTCGGCCATCGCGCGGTCGATGGCGGCGAAGAGGTGCGTCCCCTCGCTGCCGGATTCGGGCACGGTGACGGTGCGCAGATCGAGATCCGGGAGGTCTTTCGCCGTCGCCTCGATTTTCGCGCGCGCCGCTTCGGTGAGCGCGCTGCGGTTGCCGACGGACATGGAGGCGGTCTGGTCGACCACCAGGAGCGCGATATCGGGCAGGCCTTCGCGGGTTTCCTCGATCACCCGCGGGCCGGCGAGCCACAGGCAGAGGACGGCGAAGGCGAAGCAGCGCCAGATCGCGCCGCGCGCGCGGGTGAGGGCGCCGAGGGCCACGGCGACGAGGCAGAGGGCGGCCAGCGCGCCGATCAGCCACCAGGGGACTACGGGGTCGAAGCGCAGGGCGGCGATGGCTTGTTCGAGTTTCATGAGGCGCCGCTAGGAGAAAGGAAGGGGTTCTTTTTTGGAAAAAAGAACCAAAAAACTTTTATTCGTTTGCTTCGCACTCTCCAGGGAGGGAGCGGAGCAAACGGATAAAAAGTTTTTGCTTCTTTTTTCAAAAAGAAGCGCTTCCTTGCTTCCTTCATTGCCCCAACCTCTCCAACAGCGCCGGCACATGCACCTGGTCGCCCTTGTAGTTGCCGGTCAGCGCATACATCACGAGATTGACCCCGAAACGATAGGCCAGCACGCGCTGGCGCGCGCCGCCGGGGATGGTGGCGTAGGGGGGGCGGCCCTGCGCGTCGACCGCCCAGGCCGAGGCCC
>CAIWAJ010000247.1:0-2314 GCA_903910565.1 uncultured Rhodospirillales bacterium | reverse complement strand
CGGCGGAACAGCATCATCACCACGATGATGATGCCGAAGAACATCTGGGTCCATTGCACGAGGTCAGCGGCGACCAGCATGTCGCTGCCGATGGAATGGCCGATGTCATGCAGCACGTTGGTGGTCTGCGGCAGGATCCAGGTTTGCAGCAGCTGCAGCAGCCCCGCGCCCAGCACCACGCCCCACACGCTGCCCATGCCGCCCAGCACCACCATCACAATCAGCATGGAGGAGACCGAGAAGTTGAACATTTCCGGCGTCGCCACCTGCAACTTCGAGACGAAGAACACGCCGGTAAAGCCGGAGAAGGAGGCGCCGATGGCGAAGGCCAGCAGTTTGAAGTTGCGCAGGTTGATGCCCATCGCGGAAGCGGCGGTCTCATCCTCGCGGATCGCCATCCAGGCGCGGCCGATGCGGCTGTCGCGCAGGCGGATGGAGGAGAAGATCAGCAGCGCCACAAGGGCCATGCCGACATAGTAGTACGGGGTGGCATCGACGCCGAAGCTGTAGCCACTGAAGCCGATGGCCTTGATCGCCGGCAGGGTGGGGCCTTTGACGCCATTGAGGCCGGCGGCGCCGTTGGTGACGCTCTCCATGTTGCGGGCGAGGATCGGCACGATCTCGCCGAAACCGAGGGTGACGATGGCGAGGTAGTCGCCGCGCAGCTTCAGGGTGGGCGCGCCGAACAGCACGCCGAAGAAGCCGGCCACCAGCGCCCCGGTAGGCAGGGCCAGCCAGAAGCTCATGGTGAAGTGGACGAGATCCGGTCCGCCCTGGTTGATCTTCTCGACCAGGCCGACATAGGCCAGCGGCGCCCAGGCCTCGGACCATGGCGGCATGATCTGATAGGCGGTGAAGATGCCGTAGTAGTAGGCACCGATCGCGAAGAAGGCGGCGTAGCCGAGGTCGAGCAGGCCGGCAAAGCCGACCACGATGTTCAGCCCCAGCGCCAGCGTGGCGTAGGACATCGCGTTGGCGATGGTGTCGATGTTGGCGTCGTCATCGGTCAGCAGCGGGTAGATCGCGAAGACGGCGGCGAGCAGTACGGTCGCCCAGAACTGGCGCTTTTCCTGGCTCCAGGAGGCGAAGGGACGGTTGACGAGGGTGATGATCGCGGATGCCATGGCGCGGCGCCCTCCTAGGACTTGTTCGGCGCCTGCCGGCCGAGCAGGCCAGCGGGGCGGAAGACGAGGACGATCACGAGGATCGAGAAGATGACGACGTCAGCCCAGAGCTGCCCGATGAGCTGGCTCGAACCGGCCTCGATCAGGCCGATCAGCACGCCGCCGAGCATGGCGCCCGGCACGTTGCCGATGCCGCCGAGCACGGCCGCGGTGAAGGCGCGCAGGCCGGCGGCGAAGCCCATGTCGACCTTCGCGTAGTTGTAATAAAGCCCGAAGATCAGGCCCGAGGCGCCGGCGAGGGCGGAGCCGATGAAGAAGGACAGGCCGACCACGCTATCCACCTCGACGCCCATCATGCGGGCGGCCTCGGGGTCCTGCGCGGTGGCGCGCATGCCCTTGCCGAGGCGGGTGTAATTCACGAAGTAGGTCAGGCCGAGCATCAGCACGATGGTGATGCCCCAGATCAGCAGGTCACGCATGCGCAGCACCGCACCACCGATGTTCCAGCTGACGGAGGGCAGCGGATTGGCGAAGTTGCGGGTGTCGCCTCCGATGCCGATCAGGATGATGTTGAACAGGATATAGGAGACGCCGATCGTCAGGATCATGGCCGCCGGTCCGGTCACCGCGCGCAATGGCCGCAACAAGAGACGCTCAATACCGACGCCGATCATGCCGGTGGAGACCATTGTGATCAGGAACGTCAGGACCAGCACGCCGATCAGCGGCAACCCGTGGAGGATGACGGCCTGTCCGTCCATGCCCATGAGCTTCATCACGCCGAGCGCGATGAAGCAGCCGACCATGAAGACGTTAAAGTGCGAGAAGTTGATCAACTCCATGATGCCATAGACGAGGGTGAAGCCAAGGGCGAGCAGCGAGTACATCGCGCCGAGGTTCAACCCGTTGATCAGCTGTTGCAGGAACAGATCGCCAGAAGTCATTCTCAAGTCCCCAATCCACGTAACCGGGATGTACGGAGCCAACTTTGCAGGTGGTCGGCAGGTTCGATCGCAATACCTCGGATCGAATGCCGGGAACGGGCACGCAATGCCCGCCGCGATATTGGCCCGGCATCAAAAGGCCCGGGACGGATCGCCCGTCCCGGGCCCTTTGTCGCTAGGCCAGAGGCCTCAGGACATCGGCGCGATGCCCATGTACTTGTACTGGTCGTCGATGCTGTCGAGCGG
>CAIWAJ010000246.1:0-8160 GCA_903910565.1 uncultured Rhodospirillales bacterium | reverse complement strand
TCGCTTGCATACCGGTCCGACACCCGCTGATACTGCGGGCGAGTGATTTCAGTCCAGGGCATCAGTGGCTCCGTCGTGTCTCGCAAACCTACGGAATCACAACCAACTGAAATCACTCAACCTCTTTTCCGGTCAGGCTCTCAGGCAATCCCCTTGGAAGCCTTCCGCGTCTCCGCGATGCAATTCTTCGCAAAGCTCGCCATCATGCCGCTATCGTTCATCAGCGTGGTCAGGCGGAAGCCCATGGCGATGCAGCGCGCGGCGTCGGCCGAGCCGCCGGTGTGGATGCCGGCGTAGATGCCACGCTTGCCGCATTCCTTCAGGATCTTGTCGTAGGCCTTGAGGATCTCGGGCTCGCTGCGGTCGAGCTTGGGCGGCAGGCCGTAGGACAGGCCGAGATCGGACGGGCCGACATAGACGCCGGCGATGCCCTCGACGTCGAGGATGGCCTCGAGGTTCTTGATCGCCTGCTTGGTCTCGATCATCGGGATGCACAGGGTCTCGGCATTGGCGGTCGACTGATAGGAGGTCGCCTCGCCATACATGCCGGCGCGGAACGGGCCGTTGGAGCGGGCGCCGAGCGGCGGATATTTGCAGGCGGTCACCAGCGCCTCGGCCTCCTTCTTGGTGTTGATCATCGGGCAGATCACGCCCATGGCGCCGGCATCGAGCACCTTGCCGATGATGCCCGGCTCATTCCACGGCACGCGGACCATGGGCGTCACCGGATGGGCCTGCATGGCCTGGAAGCATTGCAGCATGGACTGGAAGTCCTGCGCGCCGTGCTGCATGTCCACCGTGATGCTGTCGAAGCCGCATTGGGCCATCACTTCGGCCGCGAAGCCGGAGGGGATCGCGAGCCAGCCGTTGACGACGGCCTTTCCAGATTCCCAGATTTTCGCCACTTTGGTTGCCATAGGTCGTATCCCCTTGTTTCGTCGGCTGGCCGGGAGGCTAGGCGCGTGGGCAGGCCGGGTCAATTCGCGGAGAGTTTCCATGTACGCAGGTCCCATCATCGACGCTCACCACCATTTGTGGGACCTGGCGCTCGGCCGGCATCTCTGGCTGGCCGCCGACGACAAGAGCCTGGCCGCGCTGGGCGACATCTCCTACATGCGCCACACCTATCTGCCGGCCGATTATCTCCGCGATGTCGGCGACAAGAACGTGGTGGGCTCCGTGCATATCGAGGCCGTGTGGGACCGCGGGCGGGACCCTGTCGAGGAGACCGAATGGCTCGACACGCTCGACAAATCCCGCGGCGTCGCCACGCGCTATATCGGTTTCGCCCCGCTGCAGGACCCCGACGTGGAACGCATCCTCGAGCGCCACGCCGCCTCCGGCCGGGTGGTCGGCGTGCGCGAGACCATCCGCTGGCACCCCGACCCGGCCAAGCGGTGGACGGAGAAAGGTCTGGTCGAAACCCCCGCGTTTCGCCGTGGCGTCGGGCTGCTGGCGCGGCACGGCATGGCGCTGGAGCTGTTGATGAACCCCTGGCAGGCCGAGGAAGTGGCGCAGCTCGCCGGCGACTACCCGGACCAGGTGTTCCTCATCAACCATTGCTGCACCCCCAATGACCGCGACGCCGAGGGCATGGCGCGCTGGCGGCGCGGGCTGGCGCTGATGGGCGCGCATGACAACGTCGCGATCAAGGTGTCGAATTTCGGCGCCTATTCGCCCGACCGCTCCATCCCCGTGCTGCGCGAGACGGTAATGGGCTGCATCGAGTCGTTCGGCACCAAGCGCGCGATGTTCGGCACCGACTATCCGGTGGCGCGGCGCAACATGACGTACGGCGCGATGGTCGATGCTTTCGCGGAAATCATCGCCCCGTTCAGCGCCGCCGAGCAGCGCGATTTGTTCCACGACAATGCGCGGCGGTATTACCGCTTCGATTGACCGTTCACCTGTTCCAGCGCGGCGCCGACCCCGAGCTTGGACATGGCATCCGCCCGCAGGCGGAAATGGGCGCAGTTCTGCCGGCCGTCGACGTCGACGATCCACATCTCGTGGCCGCCGATATAGCCGAAGCGGACGACGACGTCTTGACCTCTCACCTTCGTGCGGGCGACGCGGAACTGGTCCTGTCCGGAGACGTGCCATTGCAGGTCTGGCAGGGATAGCGGGTCGTTCGCCGGCGGGGCGGGGCGGTGGCGTTCGGCGAGCAGGACGGCGATGCGGGTGGCGTCCTCATAGGCATCACGGCTCTGGATGGCGGAGATGTGGCCAATGCCGTGCTGGATGGTGCCGAAAGCGCTGAAGACCGGCGCGAGATCCTCCTCGGCGGCGAGGTACAGAATATTGCCATGTGCGTCGGCGCCGTGGGCGCAGAGGGGCAAAGCGCGGGTGCGCACGAAGGCACCGACTTCGAGGAGGGTTTGCTGCGGCACGTGATCGTCATGCTCGAAGCGGATGCGCCAGGTCGCCCAGTCGCAGCGCCAGCGATAGGTGTCGGTGACCATGAGGCGGAGGATGCGCACGTGGTCCAGATCATGCCGCGGCGGTGCGGGTTGCGGGGCCGGTGCTTCGGCTTTGCTGAGGGGCCAGAGATGCATGTGGGAATCCTGCACCGGATTGGTTGACGCCAGGTGAATCCCGATCAGGTGTCTTCCGGGTGATGGCAAGCCGCCCCATGGCCCGCGGCATCGTCCCACTCGGGGTAGGTGGTCCGGCAGATCTCGGTGGCGCGCGGGCAGCGGGGATGGAAGTGGCAGCCGGGCGGCGGGGCGGCGGCGGAGGGGATTTCGCCGACCACGCGGGGCAGCACGCCGCGGCGGGATGGGTCCGGGATGGGGGAGGCGTCGCGCAGCATGCGGGTATAGGGGTGGCGCGGGGTGGCGAAGACCTTGGCGACCGGCCCCTGCTCGACGATGCGGCCGAGATACATCACCGCGACCCGGCTGCAGAACCAGCTGATCACGCTCAGATCGTGGCTGACGAACAGGAAGGCCAGGCCCCGTCGATGCTGCAACTCCTTCAGCAACAGGAGCACCTGCGCTTGCACCGAGACATCCAGCGCCGAGACCGGTTCATCGGCGACGATGAGGTCGGGCTCCAAAGCGAGGGCGCGGGCGATGCCGATGCGCTGGCGCTGACCGCCGGAAAATTCGTGGGGGTAGCGGCCCATGGCGGCCGGTGGGAGGCCGACCTCCTCCAGCAGCGCGATCGCCCTGGCCCGCGCCTCGGCGCCGCGGGCAATGCGGTGGACTTCGAGGGGCTCCACCAGGGTGCGGCCGATGGTGCGGCGGGGGTTGAGGGAGGAATAGGGGTCCTGGAAGATGATCTGCATGCGCCGGCGCAGCGCCACCAGATCAGCCCCGCGGGCCGCCATCACGTCCTGTCCGGCGAAGCGGATCTCGCCGGCGTCGGGCTCGATGAGGCGCAGCAGAGCGCGGGCAGCGGTGGATTTGCCGCAGCCTGACTCGCCGACCAGGCCGAAGGCCTCGCCGGTGTGGATCGAGAAATCGACGCCGTCGACCGCCCGAACGATGGTCTTCACCGGGCGCGGGAAGCCCTTAACCGCGGTGAAATGCCGGCGCAGGCCGGAGACGGTGAGGATCGGGGCGGTCATGAACCCGACAATTTCGGGTCCGTCGCGTCCCGCAGCCCGTCGCCCACCATGTTGAGTCCGAGCACCAGCATGAGGATGGCGATACCGGGGAAGACGGAGAGCCAGGGGGCGTCGAGGATGGAGTCGAACCCGTCGCGCATCATGCCGCCCCAGGTCGGCGTGGGCGGCTTCACGCCGAGGCCGATGAAGGAGAGCGAGGCCTCGGTGCGCACGGCGGTGGCCATCCACAGGCTGCCCATCACCAGCACCTCGCTGAGGATATTGGGCAGGATGTGCACGAACAGCACGCGCGCATGGGAGAAGCCGAGTGCGCGGCCGGCCTCGACGAAGGCGCGTTCCTTGAGGCTCAGCACCGGGGCGCGGGCGATGCGGGCGAAGGGGGCGATGGCGGTGAGGGTGATGGCGATGATGAGGTTGTGGATCTCGGCGCCGAGCAGCGCGACGACGATGAGGCCGAGAATGAGGGCGGGGAAGGACAGCAGCACGTCCATCACCTGCATCACCAGCAGGTCAAACCGCCCGCCGATATAGCCGCTGACCATGCCGATCGCGCCGCCGATGACGATGGCGAGCCCGATCGAGGTGACCGCGACGACGAGGGAAATCCGGGCCCCCCACAGGATGCGGCTCAGCACGTCACGGCCGAAAACGTCGCTGCCGAGCAGGAAGTCGCCCCCGGGGGGCTGCATGCGATCGAGGATGTTCTGGTCGACGGGGTCGAACGGCGCGATCCAGGGGGCGAGCAGGGCGGCGGCGACGATAAGGGCGCACATGAGGGCGCCGATCGCCGTGGTCGGGTTGCGCAACAGGGCCCTCATGCGTGCTTCACCCTTGGATCGATGAAACCGTAGGCGAGATCGGTCAGCAGGTTCACCACCACGATGAGGAAGCAGTAGATCACCATCAGCCCCTGCAACATCGTGTAGTCGCGCTGGTTGAGGGCGCCGACGATGATTTTGCCGAGGCCCGGGCGGTTGAAGACGATTTCGGTGAGCACCGAATTGCCGATGAGGATGCCGATATAAAGCCCGACCACGGTGACCACCGGCAGGCCGGCATTGCGCAACCCGTGGCGCCAGACGACGCGCTTCCACGGCACTCCCTTGGCGCGGGCGGTTCGCATGTAGTCCTCATCCAGCACCGAGAGCATCGAACTGCGGGTGACCCGGGTGATGTAGGCCGCCATCACCAGCCCGAGCGTGATGGCGGGGAGCACGAGCTTCAGCAGGCGGTCCGCGGGGTCGGCAAGATTGGCGTTACCGATCACCGGGAAGATCCGCCAGTGCAGCGCAAACGCCAGCAGCAGGAAAATCCCGGAGACGAAGACCGGGAAGGACAGGCCGACCAGGCTCAGCATCCGCGCCAGCACGTCGATCCAGCGGTTGCGGTGCAGTGCCGCCCAGACGCCGGCGGGGATGCCGACGACGATGCCGATCAGCATCGCCGCCAGCGTGAGGTCGATGGTGTGCGGGATCACCGCGCCGACATCGGCGAGAATCGGGCGGTTGGTCACCATCGAGGTGCCGAAATTGCCTTGGGCGGATTGGCCGAGGAAGCTGACATACTGTTCCCAGATCGGCCGGTCGAGCCCGAGCTTGGCCTGCAAGGCCGCCACCGCCGCTGGGGTCGCGCGATCGCCGAGGATGGCGATCGCGGGATCGCCGGGGACGACGCGGACGAGGACGAAGACCAGCGTCAGCACCGCCCAGAGTGTCGGGATGGCCGCGAGCAGTCGGCGGGCGATATAGAAGATCATGGGGAAGGAAGCGGTTCTTTTTTGAAAAAAAGAACCAAAAAACTTTTATCCGTTTGTCGCGGAGTTTCCCGGGGACACTCCACGGCCATGGAATAAAAAGTTTTTGCTTCTTTTTTCAAAAAGAAGCGCTTGCTTCCTGCAAACCTCACTTGAAGTGCGTCAACTCGGTGATCATCGGCCCAAGCGAGAGCGAGCCCTTCAGCTCATACCCATAGTCCAGCACGTCCTTGTGCACCCAGGCTTGAAGCGTCTCGATCAGCGGGACCGCGCACATCTGCGCGACGATCTTCTTCTGCGCGGTCTGCCAGAGGGCGATCTGCTTGGCCTGATCGGGCTCGGTGCGCGCGGCGTCGATCTCGGCGTCGGCCGCGGTGCAGTGCGAGAAGTTCACCACCGCGGTCGGCGTCTTTACCGTGCTGCGGGAGTGGTAGAACTGGCTGAGATAGACGTCGGCGACCGGGAAGCGGGCGGCGGAGTAGAAGACGATGGCCGACAGGTCCTGGCGGATCATCTGGTGGAAGGTCGCGTGTTCGACCACCTGGAGATCAAGGTTGATGCCAGCGCGCTTGAGCTGGGCCTGCACCACCTGCATCTGGGCGAGCATGTTGGGTAGCTGGGTATGCACCACCTTCAGCGTGAGGCCGTTGGGGTAGCCGGCTTCGGCCAGCAGGGCCTTGGCCTTGGCGAGATCGTAGCCGGGCAGGCCGGCGTCGACGTAGCCGAGATTGCCGATCGGGATGACCGAGCCGGGGTTGCGCGAGACGTCGGCGCCCTGGAATTTCAGGAGTTCCGGGCGGTTGATGGCGTAGGCAATGGCCTGACGGACGCGGAGATCGTCGAGCGGCTTCTGCGCCTGGTTGAGGTGGAGAATGGCCTCCTCGCCCGGCTCGAAGACGTCCACCACCGCGCCTTGGAGCTTCTTCATGCGGTCGACCCAGGTCTGGTCCTGGTTGCCGAATTCGAGATCGAGTTCGCCGTTCTGGAAGGCGAGATCGCGCGAGGCGTTGGAGGGGAGGAAGCGGTAGCTGATTTTGTCGAGCTTGGGCGCGCCGCGGAAATAGCCTTTATGGGCGACAAGCTCGAGCGACTGGTTGGGGGTGTCGGAGGCGAAGGCGAAGGGGCCGGTGCCGACCGGGTGAGCATTGAAGGCATCGCCCATCTCTTCGGCGGCCTTCTTGGAGATAATGAAGCCGCCGGCGTAGTTGGTGATGATGCCGAGCAGGCTCGGGACGGTCTGCTTCAGGGTGACGCGGACGGTCAGTGGATCGAGCGCCTCGACCTTCTCGAAGGCGGCGAAATCGCCGGAGGAGGCGGAGCGCTTGGGGTCGGCGGCGCGCAGGAGGGAGTAGACGACGTCATCGGCGGTCAGCTCGCCATAGGCGCCATGGAACTTCACCCCGGGGCGGAGCTTGAAGGTCCAGACCTTCTTGTCCGCCGAGCTGTCCCAGCTCGTCGCGAGATCGGGCTCGATGTCGGCGGGGCTCATGCTGCCGGGCTTGAAGCGCACCAGGGCGTTGAACAACCAGGCGACCACGGTGCGGTCGATGGTGGAAACGGCCAGATGCGGATCGAGCTTGCCGACATCCTGCGCGGCCATGCCGACAATGAGATCGGTGCGGGGCGCGGCGTGGGCCGCCGACATGAAGGTGGCTGCGAGGGCGGCGGCAAGCGTGGCGCGGCGAAGGGTCATCGTGAGGCTCCCGGTTTTGTGCGAGCATAAGGCCTTGGGGCGCGGGACGGAATGGCCGTCAGCGGAGGGGAGGCGGGTGTTCTCTTTGTGAACAAAAAGAACCGCTTCCTTCATCCCCCCGTGAGCGCCCGTACCCGCCGCAGCAGGCCGCCGGCGAGGCCGCGGGCGCGGGAGGCGAGGGAGCGGGGGGGCTGGTCGTCAGCGCGGAGCGGCAAGGCGGCGATGGATGGGAGGGCGGCGGGGTAGTCGCCCTTGGTGATGATCAGCAAGCAGGAGGTGCTGACGAAGCCGCCGAGCAGCAGCTTGATGTGCTGCCGGCCCTGTTCGTAATAGGGCGGGAAATCGTATTCGATGTCTTCGCGCGCGGTGCCGGCGAAATCATCGAAACGCTCCATGGCGCAGCCGATGCCGCGCAGGCGGTGGGCGAGATCCGCGATGTCCCGCCCCCGGTAGATCACGTTGTCACCCGCGCTGACCGTGCGGTGCTGGGCGCTGAGGTTGAACTCGGTGGTGTGGACGGCAATGCCGCCGGGCTTCAGCAACTCGGTGCTGCGCAGCACGAACTGGAGCCCGGCCTCGAGCGTGCCGAGATGCTCCAGGCTGCAGGAGCTCCAGATGAAGTCGAAACTGCCGAGGGCGGCCGGGTTCAACGCGCGCATGTCCTGCGGCATGAACCGCACCCGGGCGTCGAAGCTGGCGCGGTCAATCAGGTCGGGCCAATGGAGCGCGTCGAGGCTCGCGGCGTGCTGGCCGGCCTCGCTCCAGGTCTGCGCGCTGCCGGTGGTCGCGCCGAGGTCGGTGGCCAGAATGTCGGCGCCGTGGCTGGCGAACAGGCAGGCGAGGGGTTCGCGTCCGACCGCGAAGCCGCCGCCGCGCTTGCCCTGGGCGAGTAGGCCACGCTCCTCGAGCGCCTGGGCGATCGCAACCCATTCCCAGATCTTGCGGTGATAACGGATATGCCGGGGCGTGAAGGCGCCGCCAACCGGCGCGGCGTCACGAAACCGCGCCTCCCAGCGGGCGAACCAGGATTCGTCCCAATGGGCGCGCTGGCAGAGCATGGAACCCAGCATGGCGTGCGGCCTTTCTGAAGATTGTTTAGGAAGGAAGCGCTTCTTTTTTGAAAAAAAGAAGCAAAAAACTTTT
>CAIWAJ010000245.1:0-8230 GCA_903910565.1 uncultured Rhodospirillales bacterium | reverse complement strand
GTCCCCGAAGACTTCGGGGGTCTTCTCCTCGCCGGACATCAGCGGCGTGCCGATGAACGCTGTCCGCGGTAGCGCTTGGCATATGTTCGCGGTGAGACGGGTATACTGGCTGCGGTGCGCCTCATCGTGATAACGATCGCGTCATCCCGCTCCGACAGCACCAGCGTAGCCTAACCGGCGTCGGTGCCGAACGTCTGGATCAGGGAGAAAAGGTAGCGCTGTTTTCCAGCCTGCTTGATCCTCAGGTCCGCCCGACTCAGGATAGTGCTGCACCCACCGAAGGATTATGGCAGGCCACGGCGTGCGAGGCGTCGCCCAACTCGGACGGCACCGTCCAGCAGTGCGGAAGGGCGTAGGGGCAGCGTGCGGCGAAGGGGCAGCCGGCGGATGGGCGCTCCACCCCCGCCGCCCCTCCCATCCCGGGCCAGGCCGGCCGCACCCGCGCCTCCGCCTCGGAGACGACCGGGACTGATGCCAGCAGCATGGTCGTGTAGCGATGGCGTGGCTGCTCGAACAGTGGACCAGTCGGCGCCACCTCCGCCAGCCGCCCGCGATACAGCACCGCCACCCGGTCCGCGAACAGGCGGACAACAGCGAGATCATGGGTGATGAACACATAGGTGAGGCCGAGCCGGGAGCGCAGGTCCGCAAGCAGTCGTAGGACGCGGGCCTGCACCGACACGTCGAGCGCCGAGGTTGGCTCGTCCAGCACAAGGATCTCAGGCTCGGCCGCCAGCGCCCTTGCCAGCGCGGCCCGTTGACGCTGTCCGCCTGACAGCACGTTCGGATAGCGGTCGATCGTGTCAGCCGGCAGCCCTACCATGTCGAGCAGATCGGCCACCCGCTCCCGCGCCGCGCGCCCCCTCGCCAGCCCATGCACTTCGAGCGGGAGGCCGACGCTCTGGCCGATGGTGCGGCGCGGATTGAGGGTGGACATCGGATTCTGCTGCACCACTTGCAGCCGCCTTCGGTCCGGCCCGGTCAGTGGCGGCACCATCACGCGCCCCTCCTGCAGGACGGCGCCGCGGTCCGGCCGCTCCATGCCGAGCAGGATGCGCCCGAGCGTCGATTTACCCGAGCCCGACTCTCCGACGATCGCCAGCGTCTCGCCGCGCGCGATCGATAGCGAAACGCCGGCGAGGGCCGTGACCGCCCCGTAGACGCGGGTGACGTCGCGCAACTCGATGAACGGCGCCGTCATGCCGCTCCGTCCGCGTACAGGACGCAGGCGACGCGGTGGCCCGGCGCGACCTCGACCATCGCCGTCCGGCCCGGCCCCTGCCCGCATTCCGGCCGCGCCTGCGCGCAGCGCGGGTGGAAGCGGCAGAAGGACGGTGGATCGCGGTAGTCAGGCACCGCGCCTGGAATACCCTCGGGCAACTCGCCGCCGGTCAGCCGCGGCACCGAGGCGAGCAAGGCCCGCGTGTAGGGATGGCGCGGTGCGGCGAACAGCGCCTCGACCGTCGCCTCCTCCACCACCGCGCCCGCATACATCACGTAGACCCGCTGCGCGAACTCGCGGACAACACCGAGGTTGTGGGTGATCAGCAGCACGGCCGTGCCGCTGCGCTCTGTGAGGTCGCGCATCAGCGCGAGCGTCTGCGCCTGCACGGTCACGTCGAGCGCGGTCGCCGGCTCGTCGGCGAGGATCAGGTCGGGCCGGTTGACCAGCGCCATGCAGATCATCACCCGCTGGTTGAGCCCGCCGCTGAGCTGGAAGGGATAGGCCGCCAGCACGCGGTCCGGGTCCTGGATGCCCACCGCGCGCAGGGCGTCGCGCGCCACCGGCAGGGCCACCGACCGCGTCGGTGCGCCGCCACCGCGCAGAATGACGGTGGTCAGCTGGTCCGCCACCGTGAAGACCGGATTGAGCGCGGCCAGCGGGTCCTGGAAAATCATCGTCATCTGCCGGCCACGCACGCCACGCCAGTTGCGCGCGCCGAAGCGGAGCACGTCGCGCCCGTCGAACTCGATCGCGCCCGAGACGCTGGCGCGCCGCAGGTCCGCCAGCCCGATCGCGGCGCGCACCGTCAGCGTCTTGCCGCAGGCGGACTCGCCGACCAGCGCCACCCGCTCGCCGCGCCGCACGGTGAGATTGACGCCGTTCAACACGTGGGTCTCGCCGTCGTAGCGGGCAAACCGCACGGCCAGCTCCCGGACGGCCAGGATTTCGTCGCTCACCGTTCGAGGTCCAGCAGGTCGTTGATACCGTCACCCAGCAGGTTGAACCCGACGACCGCCATCAGGATGGCCAGCCCCGGGAAGATCGCCAGCCACCAGAGGTCTGGCAAATAGCGAGCCCCCTCCGCCACCATCGAGCCGAGATCCGGCGTCGGCGGCTGCACCCCGAGGCCAAGAAAGCTCAGGCTCGAGGCGATCAGGATGACGAAGCCGAAATCGAGCGTCACCTTGGTCAGGATCGGTGGCGCGCAGTTGGGCAGGATCTCCCGTAGCAGGATGTGCCAGGCCGGCGCCCCCACCACCTCGGCCGCGGCAACGTAGCCCTCGGTGGCCACCTGGCGCGTCACGTTGTAGGCCAGCCGCGCGTACCAGGGCCACCACATCGCCGCCACCGCCATCATCGCGTTCACCAGGGATGGCTTCATCAGGCCCATGATCGCCAGCGCCAGCACCAGCGGCGGCATCGAGAGAAAGACGTCGGTGACGCGCATGATCACCGTCTCGCGCCAGCCCTGGAAATAACCGGCCATCAGCCCGGCGCCGACCCCGACCGGTACAGTGATCACCAGCACCACCACCGACAGCAGCAGCGACATGCGGAACGCGAAGACGGTGCGCGTCAGCACGTCACGACCCACGGTATCGGTGCCGAACCAATGTGCCGCGCTTGGCGGCATCGACGCGTCGGCGATGGCGACGAAGCCGCCGGCATGCTGCGGATAGGGTGTGATCCAGGGGGCCAGCAGGGCGCCTGCCAGGATGGCGCCGACGATGGCGAGGCCAACGACAGACAACGGGTTGCGCCCGAACTTGTGCAGCGCCCGCCTCATGCCCCCCGCCTCATGTCATGCCGCCGCGGGCACGGATGCGCGGATCGAGCAATGCCACGATCACGTCGATCAGCAAATTGACCAGGACGAAACCGACGCCGATCACCAGCACCGTGCCGACGATGGCGTTGAGGTCCTTGGCCAGGATGGCGTTCACCCCGTAGCGCGCCATGCCCGGCCAGGCGAACACCGCCTCGACCAGGAAAGCGCTGCCGAGCTTGGCCGCGAAATCGAGTCCGAGGATGGTCAGGGTCGGGATCAGGGCCGGCCGCAGCGCGTATTTCAGCGCGATCTCGCCGCCGGTGAATCCATAGGCGCGGGCGAGGCCGATATAGTCGCGCTCGTAGCCCTGCGCCATGTTGGCCCGCGTCAGCCGTGACGCCTGGCCGATACCGGACAGCGCCAGCGCCAGGCTCGGCAGCGCGAGATGCCAAATTGCGTCACGGAACGCCCGCCCGTCGCCGGCGGCGATGGCGTCGATGACGTAGAGCCCGGTCAGGCGCGGCGGCGGCACGGTGCCGTCGCCGAGGCGGCCGATCACCGGCATCAGGTCGAGCGCATAGGCGAAGGCGAGGATGAAAATGATGCTCCAGACGAAGCTTGGGGCCGCGACCCCGAGTAGCGAGACGATGCGTGCCACGTGGTCCGGCCAGCGATCGAGGAAATGGGCCGCCACGATGCCAAGCGGCACGCCGAAGCCTACCATCAGCAGGGTCGCCGCGAATACCAGTTCCAGCGTCGCCGGCAGGAACTGGGCGAGGTCCGTCGTCACCGCACGGCTCGAATAGAGCGACTGGCCGAGATCTCCGGTCAGCACGCCGCGGGCGAAGCGCCAATACTGGACCGGGAATGGCTGATCGAGGCTGAGCTGCGCCCGCAGCGCCGCCACCGCGCTCTCCTCGGCCGCCGGCCCAAGGGCGATGCGCGCGGGGTCGCCCGGTATAACCCGGGCGATGGTGAAGATCACCAGCGACACCCCGACCAGCACCAGCAGCGATGCGGCGAACCGGCGGCAGAGATAACGCAGCATGGGCGCCGCCGCGGCGGCCCTTACTGCGTCCGGTCGACGCTATAGGTGCGGAACAGCCAGTTCGACCCGATCGCCGCCGCGCCCTTGCCGGGTGCGTCGAGGTTGGGCGCCGTCACGTAGTCCTGCTTGGCGAAAGTCGCCACGCTTTCGAAGGCCACCAGGCTCGGCCGCTGGTCGAGCAGGCGCTTCTGGATGTCGATGTAGAGTGTCTGGCGCTTCGCCTCGTCCGTGATGGCCCGCGCGGCCGGGATCATGCGGTCGAGCTCGCTGTCAGCGAACCAGTCCATTTTCAGCGTGGTGCCCAGGAAGCGGGACTCGTTCTGGGAGATCAGCGCATCCGGGTCCGGGTAGGGGCCGATGGCGAAGCGCTGAGTCATATGCGGCGTCGTCTCGGGCTTCGTTACCTGCTGGGTGAGCAGCGCCCAGGGGGTCTTGACGATGGTGGCGGGAATGCCGACCTCGGCGAGGTTCTGCTGGATCAGCAGGCTGAACTTCTCCTCGAGCGGCACTTCGGCCACCCAGGAGAGCTCGATCGGCGGCACGTTGCCGGCATATTTCGAGGCCGCCACCGCCGCCTTGGCGCCCGGCACGTCACGCGCATTGGCCGGCAGCGACTTGTCATAGCCGAGGAAGCCGCTCGGCAGCGCGCCGTGCATCGGCAGGGCGCCCGGCTGGCCCGGGCCGATCGCGGTCATGCCGATCAGCGTGTCGTAGTCGATCGCCTTGGCGATGGCGCGGCGGATGTTGACGTCATCGGTCGGCGCGCGACGGGTGTTCATCGACATAATGAAGTAGCTGATGCCCGCCTCGGTCACCAGCTTCATGCCCGGCATGCCCGCCAGGGCTCGCTTGATCTCGACCGGGATCCACTGGCTGGTGATTTCGAACTCCTTGCGCGACATCAGGGTGCGGATGGTCGCCGCCTCGATGCCGTAGCGAATGCGCACCATGTCCGGCGCCTTGTCGGCGAAGCCCTGGAAGTAGTCAGGGAATTTCACCAGCACCGAGCCGTCCTGCGGATTGTGCTCGGTGACCCGGTAGGCGCCCGATCCGGCATCATTGGCGGCGAGCCAGGCCTCGGCGTAGTCGCCCTTGTCGCCGTACGGCCCGCCCGGCTTGATGTTCCCCATCACCGTCGATTTCTGCACGATCGGCATCCGGACCAGCGAGGCGAGGAAGCTCGCATTGGCTTCCGGCAGGGTGAACACCACCTTCATCGGTTCGGGCCCGCTGACGCTCACGCCCTTGAACAGCCGTGCATAGCCGGCGTTCAGCGTCAGTGTGCGATCGAGCGTGAAGACCACGTCCTCGGCGGTCACTGTGCCGCCGTGATGGAACTTCACGCCCGGCCGCAGCGTGAAGCTGTATTGCTTCCCGTCGTCACTGATCGTCCAGGAGGTCGCCAGCCCCGGCATCACGCCGCCGCCGGGCCTAGCCTCCACCAGGCTGTCATAGATGTTCATGGTGAGCACGGCCGCCGCGTAGTCCGGCACCTTCGAGGGGTCGAGCCGGCCGGGCGCCGCCTCGTCGTGGCGCAGCACGCGCTGTTGCGCCTGGGCGGGGACAGGGGGGGCGGCCGTCAGGGCCGCGGCCCCCACCAGCGAGAGCATCAGCATCCGGCGCAGCATGGCGGGCCTCATCGCAATTTTCCCTGAATATGACGAGCGGAAAGGTTAGGAGGTCTTGTCCGGCACGGTCAACGGCGTCCCCCAGCCACCGCCGCGGGCGGTGGTGACGCGCACCACGTCGCCTGGCGCCAGCCGCACGCCGGAGGCGAAGGCGTAGGTCTCGGTCGTTCCGTCCCGGCGGATCACCTGAATGCGGTTGGTGGTGCCGGGCTTGCCGCCGGCGAGGCCCCATACGGGCTGGCGGTGCCGCGTGTAGCCGGCGGAGAGCACGGTCTCCTCACCCTGAATGGCAAACTCCTTCAGCAGGCCCGGGCCGCCCTGATACCGCCCCTCGCCGCCCGGTTCGTCATTGAGGCCGAAACGGCTGAACAGGAACCCGTAGCGTGCTTCGGCGATTTCGACCGGCGTGTTGAACGTGTCGCCGTGATTGGACGAATACATCGCCGAGTTGCCTTCCCGCGTTGCGGTCGCGCCCCAGCCGCCCATCTGCGGCTCGACCATCGTGTAGCGCCGCCGGTGCTGCGGATGCCGCCCGGCGATGACGGTGCCGCATATCGAGGCGAAGCCGCCGGCCGGGAAGCGCTCGGGCGCCGCGGTTGCGAGGGTTCGCCACAGCATGTCGGCGAGGCGGATGCGGATTTCAGAGTAGTAGCCCTGCGGCGCCGGCTCGAGCGCATGAAAGATGGTGCCGGGCTGCGTCAGCAATTCCAGCGGCCGGAAGGAGCCGGCGTTGCAGACGGTATCCGGCGCCGTCGCGCACTTGAAGATGAGCTGGGTGGCGACAAGCGCGCCCTCGCGGCTGGTGTTGAACGGCAGGTCGCGCTGGGCCGGCGCCGCGCGCAGATCGACCGTGAAGCGATCGTCGTCGATGATAATCGCGCCGTGCCAGATGCTGTCGTCGTCCATCGGCTCATGGAACTCGAAGCGCCCCTTCGGCAGCGCTGCCAGACCCTGGCGGGACTGGCGCTCGGCGTAGGTGAAGTAGTCGATGATCGCAGCACGAAAGGCCGGGTTGCCATAGCGCGTCGCGAGCCCCGCGATGCGCTCGGCGCCTTTGCGCAGCGCCGCCACCGCCGCCCACATGTCCCCAAGCAGGAAATCCGGCAGACGGCTGTTCACCGTCATGATCTGGATTACCGCCTCGTTCGGCTGCCCGGCATCGATCAGCTTGATCGCCGGCAGCCGCAGCCCCTCGGCGAAGATATCGCGCGCGTCGACCGGCATGGAGCCCGGGGTCGAGCCGCCGATATCGCTCCAGTGGCCGATATTGGCGGCCCATGCGATCAGTTCGCCGCCGGCGAAAACGGGCATGGCGAGCACGGCGTCGTTCAGATGGGTGACGCCGCCGTAGTAGGGATCATTGGTGATGTAGACGTCGCCCGGCCGCAGTGACGTCTTGTCGATGCGCGTCAGCAGATGCTTGACCGACTTGTCGAGCACGCCGATGAAGCCGGGGATGCCGGCGCCAGAGCTCACCATCTCGCCGTCGGGGTCGGTGATGCCGGTGCCGACGTCGAGCACCTCGTAGATGATCGGGCTCATCGACGCCCGCTTGAGGATGACGAACATCTCCTCGGCGATCGCCGTCAGCGCCTGCTGGATGACGTCGATGGTGAAGGGATCGTGCGTGAAGTGATCGGGGGTCATGAAGCCGCTCCCGCGCCGAGATCGATCTGCACATTGCCGAACCGGTCGATCGTCGCCCTGTTGCCGGGATGGAGCACGATGGTGGTGCCGGGGTCCTCGATGATGGCCGGTCCATCGATTTCCATGCCGGGCTCCAGGCGCAGCGCGTCGTAGATGGCGCTTGGGTGCACCCCCAGCTCGGCGAAATCGACCGCCCGCGTGCCCTTGCGCGCCGCCTCCAACGCTGCGCCGGTGACCGGCTGGTCGACGAAGGCGAGCTTCTCGATCGCCGCCGTGGCGACGAGGTGTAGCCCGACGATCTCAACCGGCGCCGCCAACCGGTAGCTGTATTCGCGCTCATGCGCGGCATGAAAGTCGCGCACCAGTGCGGCCAGTGCAGCCGTATCGATGGCCCCGTCTTCCAGCGGGATCTCCACCGCATGTTCCTGGTTCTGGTAGCGGCAGCGCACCAGCCGGCGGAACGCGAGCCGCGCGACCTCGATGCCCTCGGCGCCGAACGTGCCGATCGCCGCGGCCGT
Source organism: uncultured Rhodospirillales bacterium (assembly GCA_903910565.1). Lineage (GTDB taxonomy): Bacteria > Pseudomonadota > Alphaproteobacteria > Acetobacterales > Acetobacteraceae > CAIYPH01. Next base: position 396 of record CAIWAJ010000245.1, on the reverse strand, counting down.
CACCTCGGCGACCAGCGCGGCGAGCGGGGAAGCCGCCTCGCCCTCGGCATCGATTACCCGGGTGACGAAATAGTCCCGCCGCAGGTCGGACATCATCATGCCCCAGGCGGAGAACACAGCGGCGCCGCGGGGGATTACCACCTTGCGGCAGCCGAGTTCGGCCGCCAGCGCCGCCGCATGCAAGCCGCCGCCGCCGCCGAAGGCCACCAGCGCGAACTCCCGCGGATCATGCCCACGGTTCAGCGAGACCAGCTTCAGCCCGGATTTCCCGGATGACATCGTTTTTTCTTGTACCCCCGCGCCGAATCAGTCATGAATATCAGAGGGTTACGCCGGGATTGGAATCGCGAGGATGGAACACCCAACGGGTGAAGCTGATGTCGGGTCTCTGCGGGT
>CAIWAJ010000244.1:0-1532 GCA_903910565.1 uncultured Rhodospirillales bacterium | reverse complement strand
TGACGATGGATCTCCACGCCGGCCAGATCCAGGGCTTCTTCGACATCCCCGTGGACGACCTCCGCGCCGCGCCCCTGTTTGCGCGGCATATCCAGGAGAACTACGCGGGGCGCGATATCATGATCGTCTCGCCGGACGTCGGCGGCGTGGTCCGTGCCCGGGCGCTGGCGACCCGGCTCAACATCGATCTCGCCATCATCGACAAGCGGCGCGAGCGGGCCGGGATTTCCGAGGTGATGAACGTGATCGGCGAAGTCGCCGGGCGGGATTGCATCCTGCTCGATGACATCGTCGATTCCGGCGGCACGCTGTGCAACGCGGCCGCCGCCCTGATCGAGCGGGGCGCCAAGTCGGCCTCGGTCTACACCACCCATGGCGTGCTCTCCGGCGGCGCGGTGGCCCGCATCGCCGCGAGCCCGATCGAGATGCTCACCATCACCGACAGCATCCTGGCCACCGAGGCGGTGCGTCTGGCCTCCAACATCCGCCAGGTCACCATCGCGCCGCTGATCGCCGAAGCGATGCGGCGGATCAACGATGAAAGCTCGGTCAGCTCGCTGTTCGACTGACGCAAGGAACCCTGCTTTGCCCCTCATCCAACGCGCCTTCTGGTTCCTCCGCCATGGGGAGACCGACTGGAATGCCCAGGGCCTCTCCCAGGGCAATGTCGATATCCCCCTGAACGAGACCGGCCGTGCGCAGGCCGTCGCGGCGGCCGGCATGCTGCGCAATCGCGGCATCGCCACCATCGTCGCCTCCCCCCTCTCGCGGGCGCATGACACGGCGCTCGCTGTGGCGGCCACCACCGGGCTGCCGGTCCAGCTCGAAGAGGGCCTGCGCGAAGTCTCCTTCGGCGCCCAGGAAGGCCAGCCGATGTCCCAGTGGTTCAATGACTGGGTGGCGGGCAGCTACACACCGGATGACGCCGAAAGCTTCGCCGATCTGCGCGCCCGGGCGATCGCGGCGATCAACCGCTCGCTCGACCTCACCGCCCCCGTGCTGATCGTCGCCCATGGCGCGCTGTTCCGCGCGCTGCGGGCCGAGATGGGGCTCGAACCCAACGTCCGCACCCCCAACGCGATGCCGTTCTTCTGCCGGCCCGGCGCGCCGTGGGAGCTGATCCCGGCGTCCGATCTCTAGGCCGAGCGCTTCCGCGTGACGTCTGCGCGGCCGAGGAACTCCGGCCGCAGCGCGAGCCCAAGCCCTGGCCCCGCCATCGGGTAGAGCATTCCCTGCTTGATCCGCGGCAGGTCGGTCACAACCTCCCCGTACCAGCCTCTCGTGTATGCCCGCACCGTCTCCTGGATCATCGCGTTGCGCGCGCTGAGCGAGAGATGCGTGCCGGCGACGAACCCCACCGGCCCCGTGCAGTCATGCGGCGCGATGGGGATCTGCCAGGAATCGGCCAGCGCGATAATCTTCTGCGCCTCGGAAATCCCCCCGCACCATCCGGCATCGAAGGACACCACCCCCACCGCCCGCTGCTCCAGCAGGCGGCGGAAACTCTCCTTCGGCGCCGTGGTCTCCGACGC
>CAIWAJ010000243.1:0-2709 GCA_903910565.1 uncultured Rhodospirillales bacterium | reverse complement strand
CACCGGGCCGGGGGCGGGGCAATAGGTGGTCAGCGCCCAGGACTGGCCGGTGGAGGTGGAGGTGATGTCCCACAGCTTCTGGCGGTCGAGCCCGAGCTTATCGGCCATCACGAAGGCCTCGGCGACGCCGCACATGGCGACCGCCAGCATCATGTTGTTGCAGATTTTCGCCGCCTGCCCGGCGCCGGCGGCCCCCGCATGAATGATGTTCTTGCCCATGCCCTGGAGCACCGGCTTGGCCGCGGCGAAGGCTGCCTCGGAACCGCCGCACATGAAGGTGAGCGTGCCGGCGATCGCGCCGCCGGTGCCGCCCGAAACCGGCGCATCCAGCATCGCGATGCCGCGCCCATCGGCGGCCGCGGCCACTTTCTGGGCGGTGGCGACGTCAATCGTCGAGCTGTCGATCAGGATCGGGCGAGTGTTGATGTTCTCGAGAATGCCGCCCGGGCCGAGATACACGGTATCCACGTGCCGCCCCGCCGGCAGCATGGTGACGATCGCCTCGGCGCCACGGATCGCCTCGGCGATGGTGCTGGCGCCCTTGCCGCCGGCCTCGACGTGCTTGGCCACGAGGTCGGGGTTGAGGTCAAACCCCGTCACGGTATGGCCGGCCTTCAGCAGGTTGGCCGCCATCGGCAGCCCCATGTTGCCCAGCCCGATGAGTGCGATGATCATGACGCCTCCAGCAATTTGCGGGCGATGATGACCCGCATGATTTCGTTGGTACCCTCGAGAATGCGATGGACCCGGAGGTCGCGCACGTAGCGCTCCACCTGGTAGTCCTTGATGTAGCCGTAGCCGCCGTGCAATTGCAGCGCCTCGTCGCAGATGCGGTGGCAGAGATCGGTGGCGAAGCGCTTGGCCATGGCGCAGTGCTTGGTGGCATCCGGCCGCCCGGCATCGAGCGAGGCGGCGGCGCGATGCACCATCAGCCGCGCGGCGTCGAGCTCGGTCGCCATATCCGCCAGCTTGAATTGCAGCGCCTGGAAATCGGCGATCGGGCGGCCGAAGGCACGGCGCTCCTTCACATAGGCGAGCGCGGCATCGAGGCAGGCCTGGGCGCCACCGAGCGAGCAGGCGGCGATGTTGATGCGCCCGCCATCGAGCCCCATCATGGCGAAGCGGAACCCCTCGCCCTCGCGGCCCAGGCGGTTCTCCTGCGGCACGATGCAGTCGGCGAAGTTCACCAAGGCGGTCGGCTGGCTGTTCCAGCCCATTTTGCGCTCGGGGGCACCGAAGGTGAGCCCCGGCGTGTCCTTCTCCACCACCACGCAGGAAATGCCCTTGGCGCTGTCATCGCCGGTGCGCAGCATGGTGACGTAGAGATCGGAAATCCCGCCGCCGCTGATGAAGGCTTTCGAGCCGTTGATGCGGTAGGTGCCGTCTTCCAGCGTCTCGGCGCGGGTTTTCAGCGCCGCGGCATCGGAGCCGGAGCTAGGCTCGGTGAGGCAGTAGGAGACGAAATGCTCGGCCGAGATGATCTTGGGCAGAAAGCGCGCCCGCTGCTCGTCGTTGGCGAAGCGCGAGACCATGCCTGCGACCATGTTGTGGATGGTCAGAAAGGCCGCGGTGGAGGGGCAGGCATAGGCCAGCTCCTCAAAAATGATCGCCGCATCGAGCCGCCCGAGCCCGGTGCCGCCATGCTCCTCCGGGATGTAGATCGACGCGAAACCGAGGGCGGCGGCCTCGCGCAGTTCGGCGGCGGGGAAATGGCGTGCCTCGTCCCAGGCCCCGGCATGCGGCAGGATCTTCTCGCGCGCGAAGCTGCGGGCGGTCTCCTGAAACGCGCGTTGGTCGTCGCTGAGTTCGAAATCCATGCAGTCCTCCCACGCCGAGCCTGTAGCGTATCGCCGGTCGGCTTAGAAGGCCCGGACCATGTAGACGGCCTCCCCGCCATAGCTCGTGAGGTCTGGACCATCGGCCGGGCGGAAGCCGAAGCGGGACCAGAAGGGGGAGGAGCCGTTCACCGCCACCAGGGCGTGGCGCGGGAAGGCGGCGGTCTCGGCCAGCAGGCGGCGGATGATCGTCCCGGCCGCACCGGTTCCCTGGGCGGCTGGGTGCAGCGCGAGATCGTGGATGTAGTAGGTGCCGGCATCGGCCGGAATGGCGCCGAGCATGCGGTTCATCTTCGGCGCAGCACCGTCATGCCAGGGGTGGCTGAGCAGGTAGCCGGCGAGGCCTGTGGGGCGATCGAGCGCGAAGCAGCCGGCAGGATACAATGCGAGCCGCTCGAGCAGCACGGCATCGTCCTCGGGGTAGTTAGGATGAACGATATCGGCGACCGCCCCGACCCCAGGCAAATCGTCGGCCCGCAGCGGCCGCCAGGCGCTCACCCCAGCTCCGGGCGCATGCGGGCGGGGAGGGTGGCGAGGCTTTCCACCGTGTCGAAATCCCTGAGCACCGCGTCATCCCCCACGTCGATCTCCGCCACCTGCTCCATGTGCCGCTTCAGCAGCGCGCGCGCCCCGGCGTCGCCGGAGAGCGCGATTATGTCGGGGAAGTAGCGGCGGTTCCATAGGATGGGGTTGCCGATTTTGCCCTGATGGGTCGGCACCACGATGGCGCGGCCCTCGTCCGGGTCATGCGCGGCGATGATCTGGTCGATAATCCGCCCGGTCACCAGCGGCATGTCGCCGAGGCAGACGATGGCGGCCGGGGCGCTCTCCGGCACCGCGGATATGCCGGATTTGAGCGAGGCGGCCAGCCCGT
>CAIWAJ010000242.1:0-5513 GCA_903910565.1 uncultured Rhodospirillales bacterium | reverse complement strand
GTGCCCTGGGCGATCGGCAGGCCCTGCAGCGGGTTGCCGCGGCCGAAGAAGGCGGCGTTGACGATTTCCTCGCGCTTGATGGCGAAGGCCACGGCCTGGCGCACCCGCTTGTCCTTGAAGGGGCCGTTGCCGTTGAAGGAGAGCGCCATGAACGGGCCATCGACGTTCTGCATCTTCAGCTTGGCGTCGGCCTCGATCGCCTGCATGGACTGCCAGGGGACATATTCGATGATGTCGATATCGCCGGCCTGGAGCGCGGCCACGCGCAGGTTCTCGTCGGCATAGGCGATGAAGCGGATGCCCTTCAGCTTGGGCGCGCCCGGCCGGTAGTATTTCGGGTTGGCCTCGAGGTCGATCGAGACGCCCTTCTCCTGCGCCTTGATCACGTAGGGCCCGGTGGTGACGGCGGTGCCGCCATTATCGGTGGAGCCCTTGGCGACGATCGGCATATGCGGGCTCGCCAGCCACTCCGGCAGCATCACGTTGGCCGATTTCAGCACGATGCGCACGGTGCGCGGATCCGGCGTCTCGATACGTTCGACGGACTGGAACTGGTTCTTCATAAACGCGGTGGATTTCTCGCCGGCGACCTGCTCCAGCGTCCATTTCACGTCCTCGGCGGTCACCTTGCGGCCATCGCTGAAGCTTGCGTCGCGCAGCTTGAACACCCAGGTGGTGTCCCCGTCGCGGGTCCAGCTTTCGGCGAGTTCGGGGCGCAGCAGGCCCTTGTTGTCGTAGGAAGCGAGGCCGCGCATCACGCAGTATTTGACGGTGACCTGCGCGGTGCCGGTATTGGCCCATGGCAGCAGGTTGGGCGGGAAGGTCGAGAGGCCGAAGCTCAGCGTACCCGGGACGCGGGCGGCGCGGGCCTGGTGGCCAATGAGGGGCAGCGTGGCGCCAGCGGCGAGCATGGTACGGCGAGAAATGGCCATCGTCGTCTCCCTTATATGCGGTGAATTGGTATATACCAGATCGATGTGCCCCTCAACGGGCGATGAACTCCCGCAGCGCGTCGGCGACACGCGGCACCAGAAGGTCCCATCGCCGCGGGGCGGAATGGCGGAACAGCCGCAGGGAGGGATACCAGGGGGAGTCCTCGCGCTCGGCCAGCCAACGCCAATCCGGTGCGAAGGGGATCATCGGCCAGGCCCGCCGGCCCATGGCGCCGGCGAAATGCACCACGGAAGTGTCGACCGAGACCAGCAGGTCGACATTGTCGAGCACCGCGATGGTGTCCTCGAAATCCTTGATATCCGCGTCGAGGTTGAGCAGCGGGGCGCGGCCCTGGTAGCCGGCGATCTGTGCGGTCGCCGGGCCTTTCTGGACGGAGATGAAGGTGACGCCCTCGAGATCGAACAGAGGGTTCAGGGTGTCGAGCGTGATGGTGCGGTTGATGTCGTTGTTGTGGGTCGGCCGCCCGGCCCAGGCGATCGCGACGCGGCGCTGGCCGGGAGTGATCCGGGCGTCCAGCCGGTCCCGCCAGAGGGCGGCGCGGGCGGGATCGGCCTGAAGGTAGGCCGAGGCGGAAGGGATGTTGTCAAGCCGCGTGCCGTGCAGCCGCGGCAGGCCGGAGAACGGGCAGTAACAGAGGAAGGGGCCGATCTGGTCCCAGCGGGTGACCAGCGTGATGCCCGGGAACATGCGCCGCAGCGTCGGCTCCATTTCGGCCGAGCAGGCGATGGTGAGCTCCTTGCAGCGGGCGCGGGCCCAGGGGATGTAGCGCGAGAACATCACCACGTCGCCGAACCCCTGGTCGCCGACCAGGAGCAGCTTTTCGCCGTGGCCAAGCTCGCGGCCATCCCATTGCGGTTGCTCGGTTTTCGGCATCAGCGGCTGGGCGCCGGGGATCTGGTAGCGCCATTCGTAGTGGTCCCAGCCCGGCCCCATGTCGCCCTTCAGGAGCAGGGCCTGGCCGAGCTTCATGTGGGATTGCGGCAGGTTGGGCCGCAGGTCGATCGAATGGCGCGCGGCGGCGATGCAGGCGTCGACCTCCATGCGGTCGTAGAGCACCATCGCGAGGTTGAAGGGGCCGAGCGGGTCGGCTGGGTCGAGCGTGACGGCGCGGCGGGCGGCGACCAGCGCCTCGTCGTGGCGGGTGAGGAGGCGGTAGACCTCGGAGATGTTGCGGAAATGCGTGGCCTTGCCGAAGCCGCCGGCGGAGAGCGAGCGTTCCATCAGCTCGGCCGCCTCGGCGATGCGGTTGCGGCGGAACAGGATGAGGCCCTTGGTGTGCAGCGCCTCGGGCTGGTTCGGCATGGCGGCAAGCACATGGCTGATCATGCGGTCGGCGGCGTCGAGCCGGTTGGCCTCGATGTATTCGTTGGCAACGGCGAAAATCTCGACTGCCGGCACCGGGATCGTCGCCGGCCCCGGGCGCGCCGGCTGGGCGCGGGCCGGCGCCGGGGACGGCGAAGGTGTCGGCGCGGCGACGGCGGGTTGCACTGGTGGGGTGTGCTGGAAGGAGACTGACAGTCCGGACACGATAAGCTCACCTGTTGGGAAGAAGTCCGGAGGCTAGCCGAGCCCGCGCCCGAACGGAAACCTTCAATCGCATGGGGGATGCGATCTCGCCAGGTTTACCGGTGGCGGCTATCCTCGCCGCCTCGCCGGGAGACACCGCCATGAAGATCGCCATCGCGACCCTTGCCACCGAAACCAACACCTTCTCGCCGATTCCCACCGGGCGCGCCGCCTTCATGGGCGAGCGCGACTGGTGGCGCACCGGGGCGAGCCTGCACCCCGCAACAATCGGCAACACCGCGCTGATCGCCTGGCGCAAGGCGGCCGAGGCGGAGGGGCATGAGGTGGTGGAGAGCGTCTGCACCTTCGCCCAGCCCGCCGGCACCACGCTGCGCAACATCTACGAGGAGCTGCGCGGCTTCGTGCTGGACGACATCAAGGCGGCCATGCCGGTCGATGTGGTGCTGCTGTGCATGCATGGCGCCATGGTCGCCGATGGCTATGACGATTGCGAGGGCGACACCCTGGCCCGCGTGCGCGAGATCGTCGGCCCCAAGGCCACCATCGGCCTTGAGCTTGACCTGCACTGCCACCTCACCGAGCTGATGCGGGAGAAGGCGGACGTTATCATCACCTATAAGGAATACCCGCATATCGATATCGGCGAGCGCGCCGCCGAGCTTTACTCGCTGTGCTCCGCCGCCCAGCGCGGAGAGATCGCCCCGGTGATGGCCTATCACGACTGCCGGATGATCTCGATGTGGCGCACCACGGTGGAGCCGATGAAGAGCTTCGTCGCCAAGATGGCGGGGCTGGAGGGCAAGGACGGCGTGCTTTCGGTCTCCTTCGGCCACGGCTTCCCCTGGGGCGATGTGCCGGAGGTCGGCGCGAAAATGCTGGTGGTGACCGACAACAACCAGACCCAGGCCCAGGCGCTCGCCAGCGAGCTTGGCCAGGAGATCTGGCGGCTGCGCGAGGAGTGCTTCCCCCGGCATGACAGCATCGATGGCGGCATCGATGCCGGGCTCGCCGCCGAGGGTGGCAAGCCGGTGGTAATCGCCGACGTCGCCGATAATGCCGGCGGCGGCGCGCCGTCGGACAACACCCATATCCTGCGCCGCATGGTGGATCGCGGCGTCACCAACGCCGCCATCGGCTGCTTCTGGGACCCGATCGCCGTGCAGTTCTGCACCGAGGCGGGCGTGGGGGCGACATTCGATCTGCGGATCGGCGGCAAGTGCGGCACCGCCTCGGGCGATCCGGTGGATCTCAAGGTGACGGTGATGGCGTTGTCGCCCAACCACAGCCAGGGCGGCCTGTCCGGCAGCCGCGCCGGGCTCGGCGCCTCGGCCTGGGTGCGGGCGGGCGGGATCGACATCATCCTGAACTCCACCCGCAGCCAGGTGTTCAACCCCGACGCCTTCACCGGGCTCGGCTGCACGCTGGCGGACAAAAAGATTGTGGTGGTGAAGTCGACCCAGCATTTCTACGCCGGCTTCGCCCCGATCGCCCGCGAGGTGCGCTACGTGGCCGCCCCCGGGGCGATTGGACCGGACTTCGCGGCGATTCCCTTCACCAAGCGCACCACGCCGTACTGGCCGCGGGTGGAGGACCCCTGGGCGACGAATTCTTGAGCGTTACCCCGCGATCTCGTCCATGAATGCACGCAGCTGATCCGCCCACAGCGCGGCATCCGCCCCCGAGGCGATGTGGCCCTTTTCGCTGTCGATTTCGAAATAGCGCGCATCCACGCCCGCGCCTTTCAGCGCCGGCATCACGGTGTCGGCGAGCGAGGGCGGGAAGATTGAGTCGGTACGGGAAATCACGAACAGCACCTTGGCGGTGATGCGGCCGACATCCGGCGTCATGTCCAGCCCCACCAAGGCGCGGCCGAGCACCACCAAAGAGTGGCCGTCGAAGATGGCGGACCAGGCGCGGGCCTGGCGCTCGATCTCGGCGGCGACGTCGGGCACCTTTCCGGCGAGGGAAGCCTCGGCGCCGTAGCGGCGCAGGGTCTCGGCGCGGATCGCCGTCATCGTCGCGCCGATGCCACCGACGCGGTAGTAGTGGCCGCCATTCCAGTTGGGGTCCGTCGCGAAGCGGGCCAGCAGCCCGTCGGGGTCGGCGCCGGGGGATTTGAGGCCGGTCACCACGGGGACCAGCGCATCCATGAAGCCGGGATACTGGATGCCCCAGGCGAAGGACTGGAACCCGCCATAGGAGGGGCCGACCACGGCGACGAGGTGCTTCACCCCGAGCCCATCCAGCATCGCTTTTTGGGCGGCGACGATGTCAACCAGCGTGATGTGCGGGAAGTCCGGGCCGTATTCGCCGCCGGTCGCCGGGTTGATCGAGGCCGGCGCGGTGGAGCCGAAGGAGGAGCCGATCATGTTGGAGCTGACGACGTAGAACCGGTCAGTGTCGATCGGCTTGCCCGGCCCGACCAGCGCCGCCCAGGAGCCCTCGGAGGCCGCCTCGCCGCCGTCGGCGAAGAGGTGGCTCGAGGTGTAGCCATGGGTCAGCAGCACGGCGTTCCGCCCGTCCGGCGCGAGGGTGCCGTAGGTGACGTAGGCGAGTTTGGTGTCGCGCAGTACGCCGCCATTGGCGAGGGCGAGGTCACCGATGGCGGCGAATTTTGTCTGGGTCATGCGAAGTCTCCTGCGCGGGTGGTGATGCCGGCCGGGTCGCGGGCCGGGTCGCAAATCGTGTCGTAGCGCATCGTCCAGCGCTCGGTGGCCTCATTGGCCGGCCAAGAACCGTCCGGCGCGCCATCGCGGATGAAGCTGATCCAATCCGACCGCATGCGCGCCGAGAGGGCATCGCAGAAGGCCCTGTCGCCGCCCGCCAGCATGCCGGCGCCGGCAAAGGCATCGAGCGTGCCGAACATGAAGGGCAGCTCGATGCAGTGGCACGCTTTGAAGCGGCTGCCTTGCGGTGACCAGTCGAATTGGTAGGCGTAGACCGGGCCGCGCAGGGCAGCGGCGAGCCGCATGGCCGGCCAGATGAAGGTCTCGTCGGAGGATTTATCGGCCAGCCAATCCATCAGCGATCCG
>CAIWAJ010000241.1:0-3627 GCA_903910565.1 uncultured Rhodospirillales bacterium | reverse complement strand
CTCGGAGAACACCTTCTCGGCGGCGCGATCGCGGATGTGGCAGGTGTTGAGGATCACCATGTCCGCGCCGTCCGGGCGATCCGTGCCGGCAGAGCCGAGGGGGGCCAGAACGGCGGCCATGCGGCCACTGTCGTACACGTTCATCTGGCAGCCCCAGGTGATCATGTGCAGGTTCTTGGTGTTGGCGTTGTTCATCAGTGAGCCATCCAGCGTCCCGCGCGGACCGGTCCGGCGGGAAAGCGGGGACAAATCGGCTGCATCGTCGCCAAGGTCAAGCACAAGGGGCGCGTGGTTCCTCCTGGAGAGGCCGCCAGTCTCGCAGGCAAAGCCGGTGGCGTGTCAAGCATTCCCCGCGGGATCGCGGTTCTGCCGGAGTTCGGCCGCGCCATTTGCGACGATCCGACATACCGCCTCGGACAGCGCCTTGCGCGATCCGTAGGCCGCCGGATCGACCGGGGGGTGCAGCAGGATGGTGGCGCGGAAGCCCTGGAGGCGGGCGAAGCGCAGGAAGTGCGAGGCAAGATCCATGTCGCCGGGCCAGGCGAACACCAGCCTGGTCGCCCGGCCGACCGGCAGTCCGCCCAGCCGGTCATAGACCAGGGAGACGGGCTGCACGATCGCGCTTCGTCCGTCTGGCGAGACCGGGATTTCGGCGACCGAGAGGAAGGCCGAGCGGAAGGGCAGGACGTGGGAGCCGTCCGACGTGGTTCCCTCGGGAAACAGGATCAGGCTGTCACCGGCGGCGAGGCGGGCGCGCATCTCGTCGCGCTCGCGCACGGTGGAGGCGCGCACCCGGCGCACATAGACGGTGCGGCCGAGACGGGCGATCCAGCTCACCACCGGCCATGTGCCGATCTCTTCCTTGGCGATGAAGGCGGCATCGAGCCGGGCACCGAGCACGGGGATGTCGAGCCAGGAACTGTGGTTGGCGACGTAGACGACCGGCCTTCCATCGGCGGTGCGATGCGCGGGCTGGCCGAGCATGCGCAGGCGGAGGCCGAGGATGGCCAGCAAGCCGTTCCAGAACATCCGGGCCGACCCCTCATTGGCCCGCCCGGGCAAAGCGACCAGCAGCAGCTGGATGGGGAAGCAGACCAACACCCACAGCACGATCAACACCAGCCGGCGCACCACGCGCAGGCGGCCGAACAGCGAAGCGGCCGGTTTGCCCATCGCCGACCAGCCCGCATCCGCCTCCCCGGCGGCGAGCAGCGGTACCCGCCGCCCACCGAGGCGGCGGGGTTGCGCGGGGGTGGTCACGGCAGAACCCGTTGCCCCGTCCTCACTCCGCGGCCGCCCGCTCGCGAACCTTGCGCGCCATCGCCGCAATCCCGTTGCCGCGGTTGGTGGAGAGCGCCTCGAGCAGGCCGAGGTCCTTGAGGAATACCGGATCGGTCGCCGAGATCTCGGCGGGGGTGCGGCCGGAATAGACGCGCAGCAGGAGCGCGACCAGGCCGGAGACGATGGCGGCGTCCGAGGCGCCGGCGAAGTAGAGCTTGCCGTCCCGCGCGACGGCCTCCATCCACACCCGGCTCTGGCAACCCGGCACGCGATGGGTGTCGTCGGCCCATGCGTCCGGGAAAGGCGGCAGCTTGCGGCCGAGCTCGATGATGTACTGGTAGCGGTCCATCCAGTCATCGAACACCCCCAGCTCCTCGGCAATCGCTTCGATCGCGGCGGCGGCGGTGTCGTCCTCGGGCAGCAGGAACGGATCGGCCGTCATCCGCCGTAAAGCCCGGCCGCGCGGGCGCGGACCTTGATGAGGCCGACCAGGGTTTCCAGCGTCGGCATCGGCACGCCGAGGGCGCGGGCAAGATCGAGCGGCACCGAATAGAGCGCGTCGATCTCCATCGGGCGGCTGGCCAGCAGGTCCTGCAGGATGGAGGGGCGGTGGCCGAGATTGGTGTTGATGGCAATCGTGCGCTCGGGGTCGATCGAGGCATTGCGGCCGACCGCCTTGATGAGGGCGTTGGCCTCCGCCATCAGGCGACGCGAGGTATCGACCAGAGCAGGCTCGGTGTGGGTGTCCTTCACCGGGGTGGTGGTCAGCACGCACATCGGGCCGGCGGAGAGGTTGAAGGCGAGCTTTTCCCAGATCAGGTCGCGCAGCGTCGGGCTGATGGCGATCGGCAGCGCCGCCTGCTCGAAGGCGGCGGCAATGGCCTGCATGCCCGGCGTGGTGACACCATCCGGCGCGCCGATGACCGTGCCGCGCGCGGCGCCGCTGACCATGCGGACATGGCCTGGGGCGGGAACCGAGCTGGCCGGCCAGAAAATGCCGCCGACCGTGCGATGCGGGCCGACCGCATTCCACAGCGCGTCACCAGGATCGAGCACCGGCAAACGGTTGCCGTCCATGGCGCCGCCATGGCCCATGAAATACCACCAGGGAATGCCGTTGTTGATGAAGGCAACCGGGGTGTCCGGCCCGAGCAACGGCGCGATGGTGGCGGCAACCGACGGCAGGGACGGCGCCTTCACGGTGACCAGCACCGCATCCTGCACGCCCAGCGTCGCCGGATCATCGCTGGCGCGCGGGCGGGTGTGGATGGTGGTGCCCTCCATCTCCACCCTGAGCCCATCCTGCTGGATCGCCCTGAGATGGGCGCCGCGGACGACAACGCAGACGTCATGCCCGGCATGGGCGAGATAGCCGGCCAAATAGCCGCCGATGGCGCCGGCGCCGAAAACGCAGATACGCAAGGTGATACCCTCTCGATGTGTGCTGCCACAATGCTGCCCCAGCGGGCACGGTGGGGCAATCGCTGGATGGGGTGGGAAAGGCAAGCGCTTCTTTTTTGAAAAAAAGAAGCAAAAAACTTTTATCCGTTTGGGGTTGGGGCTTTCCGGGCTTAGGTGTTCGGCTTGTTGTTATTATAGTGGAACAATTAGGGCGCGCGTTTGCGCGGCGGGGATCGATGGTTTTTGAAAAATTGGGCTTCGCCGGCGCTTGGGGGAGACATCGCGCGGTCGCGCCAACGGGGTGGACCGGGGAATGGGGGACGTGGCGCCTTGAGGCGCGCTGCCGGGACATGGTTCACCCGCGGCGCACTGGGGGCGCGGACGGAGTCCGGGCGGGCGCGGCGGCGGGACTGGGCGCGCGGGGACTGCGTCGGGATTTTGCCGGCCGCCACAGCCTGCAGCAGGCGGGCGACCTCCCTCAGCGTCTCCTCGATATAGCGCCAGACCTCCGCCTCCTCCCGCCGCCGTTCCGCGCCGGGCAGAGTCCACCCGAGCAGCGCGGCGAACCACAGCGCAAAGGCGCTCAGTCGCCGTGCCATCTCGGCGGCGCGCAGCAGGGGGAGGAGGGCGGGATTGCTCATGGACTCTATATAGGGGAGGTTTGACGAAACGTCAACATAAAAAATCTCCTCGTTATTAAAAATCCACGCGGCGCCACCCGGCAGGCCACCCGCCCCACGCATGCCGTGGATGGCGGCGAAGCCAATAGATACGGCCCCAAGTGAGGAAAACAGGAGGGAAAAAGAAGTTCTTTTTGTGAACAAAAAAACCAAAAAAACTTTTTATTCCATCCATGCCGTTGGCGTACGGAGGGGGGATGGTTGGGAACGGTACTCGGCAAGGGAATAAAAGTTTTTTGCTTCTTTTTTTCAAAAAAGAAGCGCT
>CAIWAJ010000240.1:0-3472 GCA_903910565.1 uncultured Rhodospirillales bacterium | reverse complement strand
GCGCGCAACATCTCGATGCATATGTTCGAGAGCCTCTACACCCGCGACGAGGGCGCCAACCCCAAGCCCGAGCTGGCCGAAGGCGTCGACATCTCGGCCGATGGCCTCACCTACAAATTCACCCTGCGCGGCGGCGTGAAGTTCCACAACGGCAAGACCATGACCTCGGCCGACGCCAAGGCCAGCATGGAGCGCTACGCCAAGGTCGGCACCTCGCGGGACGTGCTGAAGCCCGTCGCCGCCTATGAGACCCCCGACAGCAAGACGCTGGTCATGAAACTCTCCAACGTCTTCCCCGGCCTCATCGAGGCGATCAGCTCGCCCCGCGCCCCCTTCGTCATCATGCCGGAGGAAGACGGCGGCAAGGCGATGGGCCAGATCTCCATGGTCGGCACCGGCCCGTTCAAATTCGTCGAATACAAGCCCGACAGCCACGTCAAAATGGTCCGCTTCGACGACTACGCCCAGAACACCGCCTACGATAAGCGCGACGGCTTCACCGGCAAGAAAACCGCGTATTTCGACAGCGTGACCATCCGCATCATGCCCGAGGCCGGCGCCCGCACCGCGGGCCTGCAAACCGGCGAGCTGCACGTGCTGGAGGTGATGGACGTCGCCTCCTCCAAGCGCCTCAAGGACGACAAGAACATCAAGTCCTACCCCATGCTGCCCTGGGCGTTCATGACGCTCATGGTCAACAACAACTGGGGCGTCACCTCCAAGCTCGAACTCCGCCGCGCCATCCAGGCAGCGCTCGACCTCGAGGAGATCATGGCGATCTCCACCGACGGCCTCTACCGCATGGGTCCCTCCTGGCAATATCCCGGCACCACCTACTACCCCGGCGTCGACGGGCTCGAGGCCTACACCAAGCAGGACGTCAAGAAGGCCCAGGCCCTCATGAAGGCCGGCGGCTATGCCGGCGAGGAGCTGGTGCTGATCTGCGACAGCTCCAACAAGCCCCATCTCGATGCCGGCACCGTGCAGGCCCAGCAGCTCAAGGCCGCCGGCTTCAACGTGAAGCTCTCGGTGATGGATTGGCCGACCGTCTACACCGCCCGCTCCAAGCCCGAGGGCTGGAACCTGTGGCCGCTGATGATGGGCATCGAGCCCTACGAAGGCCCATACAACGTGGTCGGCTTCTTCGCCGGCACCCAGTGCGTGCAAATCAAGCCCGATCCGGTGCTCGAACAATGCAACCAGCGCCTGGCCAGCCAGCTCAAGCTCGAAGACCGCAAGGCCGCGGTGAAGGACTTCCAGAACCGCGTCTACGACCAGGCGATCTCCATCAAGGTCGGCGAAGCCGGCATCGTGCAGGCCACCCGCGCCAACGTGATGAACTACGCGCCCTATCGCATTCCGCGGATGTGGGATTGCTGGTTCGCGTGAGCTGACGGCAACGAAGGAAGGGAAGGGTGTTCTTTTTGTGAACAAAAAGAACCAAAAAAACTTTTCCCGACTTTGTTGCCGTTGGCTTGGCTCCTCGGAAGGTTCGCAGAGATACATGCCTAGGGAACAAAAGTTTTTTGCTTCTTTTTTTCAAAAAAGAAGCGCTTCCCTATGCTCCGGCTGATCATCGTCCGCCTGCTGGCCGCCGTCCCGGTCCTGCTCGTCGTCTCCCTCGTGAGCTTCGGGCTCACCCTCCTGGTGCCCGGCGATATCGCCACCGAGATCGCCGGCCCCACCGCGAGCACCGCCGACGTGGAGCACATCCGCGTCGAACTCGGGCTCGACAAGCCGCCACTGGTCCGCATGGTCCAGTGGTACGGCGGCGTGCTGCATGGCGATCTCGGCCGCTCCGTGCTGCTCAACCAAAGCGTCGGCGAGGCCGTGCTGCAACGCCTGCCGGTCACGCTCTCGCTCACCCTCGTCGCCCTGACCATCGCCAGCCTCATCGGCATCCCCGCCGGGCTGCTCGCCGCCGCCAAGGCGCGGCGCTGGCCCGATCAGCTCACCATGGGCACCGCGCTCTTCGGCCTCTCGCTCCCGGATTTCTGGCTCGGCCTGCTGCTGATCTGGCTCTTCGGGGTCAAGCTCGGCTGGCTCCCCACCGGCGGCTTCGTCGATCCCGGCACCAGCCTCATCGGCTGGCTGCGCTGCATCGCCATGCCCGCCGGCGCCCTCGCCCTCACCCAACTTGGCCCGATCGCCCGCATGACCCGCGCCGCCGCGCTCGAAGTCGCCAGCAGCGACTACATCCGCACCGCCCGCGCCAAAGGCCTCACCGAGCCCCGCGTCTACGCCCGCCACGTCCTGGCCGGCTCGCTGGTGCCCATCCTCACCGTCATCGGCATCGGCTTCGGCCTCTCCCTCGGCGGCGCCCTGGTCATCGAACAGGTCTTCTCCCTCCCCGGCGTCGGCCGCCTCGTCATCGGCGCCGTGCTGCGGCGCGACTGGCCGATCATCCAGGGCGGCCTCCTCCTCACCACCTTCATCTTCGTCGCGGTCAACCTGCTGGTCGACCTGCTCTACCTCTGGGTCGATCCCCGCATGCGGGAGGAGGCATGAAAGCCCTGCTCGCCCGCCGCAACTTCGCCATCGGCCTCGCCCTCGTCGCCATCGTCGTGCTGGCCGCGCTCGGGGCCGACTGGCTGGCCCCCTTCGATCCGGTGAAAAACAACTACCGCAACCGCCTCGGCGTGCCCGACGACGTCTTCCTCCTCGGCACCGACCGCTACGGGCGAGACGTGCTGAGCCGCATCCTCTTCGGCGCCCAGGTCTCGCTGCGCATCGCCCTCGTCGTCGCCCTGGTCTCCGGCCTCGCCGGCGGCTTCATCGGCCTGGTTTCCGGCTGGTGGCGCGGCGTCGACATCTGGCTGATGCGGGTGATGGACGGCCTGATGGCCTTCCCCGGCCTCCTCCTCGCCATCGCACTCGCCGCCACCCTCGGCCCCAGCGAAGTCACCGTGGTGATCGCGCTGGCCATCGCCTACACCCCGCGCACCGCCCGCGTCATGCGCGGCGCCGTCCTCGTCGCCCGCTCGCAGGACTACGTCGAAGCCGCCCGCGCCGTCGGCGCCCGCACCTTCCGCCTGCTCTACCGCCACGTCCTGCCCGCCTGCGCCGCCCCCTGGGTGGTGCAGCAAACCTACGTCTTCGCCATCGCCATCCTCGCCGAAGCCGTCCTCAGCTTCGTCGGCGTCGGCCCGCCGCCCCCACGCCCCACCCTCGGCTCCATCATCTCCGACGGCCGCGACAACATGGTCGAAGCCCCCTGGATCGCCCTATCGCCCGGCGTCGCCATCGCCATGCTGGTGCTCGGCCTCAACCTCCTCGGCGACGGCCTGCGCGACGCGCTCGATCCGCGCATGCGGCGAGTCGTTCGGTAAGGGTGTTCTTTTTGTGAACAAAAAGAACCAAAAAAACTTTTTACTCCATTGTTGCCGTTGGCTTGCCCTCGCGGGATGGTTTGGAGCGTTACACACCAAAGGAATAAAAGTTTTTTGCTTCTTTTTTTCAAAAAAGAAGCGCT
>CAIWAJ010000239.1:0-8740 GCA_903910565.1 uncultured Rhodospirillales bacterium | reverse complement strand
GTACGCCTCGCGGATGGGTGGGAGCGGTACGCGCCAAGGGGGTAAAAGTTTTTTGCTGCTCTTTTTCAAAAAAGAAGCGCTTCCTTCACTTCGCGCCTGTTTTTCTGGTTCTCACGTGATCGGAGGACAGAATAGAAGGCCGGCTGGCGTGCCAATCCGGCGCCGCCGTCCGATCGGCTGTGGCGCGGGTGCGCGCCAGTAGCGCGCGGTCATGGCCACTTCGACCTCCAGTTCCCCGCCATCGGCGATGGTGAGCACCGCGTCGCCATCCGTCCAGCGCAGCGTGCCGCCATCAGCGTCGGTCTCCATGCCATGCCAGCCGGCTTGCAGGCGCGGGTCGGCGAGATGGATCGGCGTGCCATTCAGGGTGATGCGCGCAATCGCGATGCCAAGACGGCGGTGATCGTCCGTATCGGGCGTCATCAGCGCGGGAATGCCGCTGCGGCTGACGAAATGCAGCGTGGCGGCGCCCGGCGGCAGGCGGAAGCGTGGGTGGGTGCCGCCCGTGAGCGGGTGGACGGGCCGGCCGGCCGCCAGCACATGCAGCGCGGCGTCGCCGGTGCTGACATGGCCGAGCGCCTCGGCGCGCGCGAGCAGGCGGCGCCGTGCGGCCGCGAGTGCCGGACCCTCGGTTACCAGCGGCGCGCAGGCCTCGGCCTGCCAGACCCGCAGGGCGAAATCCGGCGCCATCGTCACCGCGCCGCCGGCATTGGCGAAGGCGCCGCGATTGCCGGTATCGAGATAGGATTCCGCCGGCAGGCCCTCGGCGAGGATCACGTCATGCTGCGCCAGCTCGACGTGCCAGTAGGTGACCTCGTCAACGGGCGTCTGGGCAATGGTGGCGTCATTGAGGAGGTAGCGGACGGGGATCAGCACGTCGTCGACGTAGACGGCGTGGTCCGGCGAGAGCAGCAGGTCTCGTGATGGCAGGTCCGGGCCAAACGCGCCGGCTTGCACGCGCACGGGCCATACGTCGCGTGGCCCGGGGTGCCGGCGGCAGTCGACGCGGCGATGGCCGAGCCACACGACGGGGACGGTGCCGCCGAATGCCGAGGCCACCTGGTCGCCCTCGCGCAGGTGCTCGACCGGAATTGCGCCGCGATCGGTCAGAATGCGCGTACCGGCGGCGAAACACGCCACTTCGGTGACGATCGCGGAACCGCCCGCCGCCGCGGCGGCGTTCGCCGGGGTGGAGAATGCCAGTGTGCCGAGAACGTGGAGCGGGTTGGCCGCCTCGACGACGGACACGAAGCTGTTGCCCGCGGTGTAGGCGACCTGCGCCACCACCGGCGCATCGACCACGATGACGTCGCCGGGCTGGAAACCGCCGATGGTGCCGCCAAAACTCCCGATCAGGGCCAGCCCCTGGCTCGGATTGGCCACCGTGGTGAAGCCGGACGTGCCGGTCGCGGGCGTTTCGATGGTCGGCAGTTGATTGACGCCGATCACCAGCGTGCCGGTGTTGTCGGTGAAGTCGAACGTCTGGCCGCTCACGCCGCCGGTGTTCAGCACCAGCTCCGAGTGATTGGTGTTGATCTGGAAGACCCCGCCGGCGCCGTAGATGGTCGGCGTCTGCACGATCAGCGTGCCCTGGTCCTGGGTGATCAGCCCGGTGTTTTCGATATAGGCGAGATAGGGATCGGCGCCGCTGCCCTCGTTATCACCGCCGGCGTTGGAGACGAAGGGCGGGGGATCGAAGGGCGTGTGCTTGATCAGGTTGGCATGCGCGCCGATCACCACGCCGCCGGTGAGGGCAACGCTGGTGAGGGTGCCGATGGTCAGCACCGCGACACCGCCGCCGGCGCCGAGGGTGATGCCGCCGGTGATCGTGACGGTGCCGGTGGTGTTCTCGATATCGACGTTGCCCGACGCGCCCGGCAATTGCGCGACGTTGAGATCGCCGCCGATGGTGACGTTGGCGCCGTTGAGCACCGAAAACTCGCCCGCCCCCGACACGCCCACGGCGACCGACCCGATGACGTCGAGCGAGGCGCCCGTGCCGGCCAGGGTTACCACGCCCGCGCCGCCCGCGCCTTGCCCGCCGAGTTGCAGCGCGTCCGCCGAGACGGCGCCGCCGGTTCCGATATCGAGCAGGCCGGAGCCGGCGTCGCCGACCAGGAGCGTGCCGGCGACCTGCCAGTTCGAGCCGATGCCGGAGACGTTGACATGGCTGCCGCTGGCACCCGAGCCGCTGGCGATGGTGGCGCTGACGGCGCTTTGAACCGCGCCGGCGGACTGGATCACCAGGCTGCCCATCGTGGTGTCGCCGACGGCGAAGCTGGAGATGGCGGTGGTCAGGATGGAATTCGCGCCGGCGACGGTGATGCCGCCGAGCCCGGTGCCGATCGCGGCGAGGGAGGTGGCCTGGGCGCCGGACAAGGACTCGGCCATGCCACCGGCGACGAAGGTCGGCCCGGTGGGGCCGGTCACGACGATCACGTCATCGGTGCCGAACGAGGCGCCGGGCGCCTGGATGGCGAAAATCAGGTTGTTGTAGACCTGATCGGGCGCGAGGGTGAGGTTGATCGGCCCGCCCGAGGCCAGGGTCACCGACAGGGTGTTGCCGTTGACGATGCTGGTCGAGGTCGCGTTGGAGATGCCGGACAGATCGATCGCGCAGCCGCTCTCGAAGCCCTGGATGATGCCGGAGAAGCCCGTGGGAACGAGGGTCAGCAGGCCGCCGCCGCCGGTGAAGACGATGGTTTCCGAGGCGGCGACGGGGCCGCTGGTGGTGAAGACGCTGTTGGTGCCGATCAACACCTGGCCGGTGCCGCTGAGGGTGCCGACCTTCAAGGCGCTGAGGTCGATGATTTGGCCGTTGTTGATGACGGACCCGGCGTCGCTCAGGCTGCCGTTGGCGATCGACAGCTGGCCCGCGTTGGTCAGCGTGGTGCCGGCGGCGAGCGTGTTGGTTCCGGCGAGGGTCCAGGCAGCGGCCGCGTCGACCGTGACCTGGGCGAAATTGATGAACTGCGACCCGAGGCCGGCGATCTGGGCTTGCAGCGTGCCGCCCGCCGCGAGCTCGAGGGTGCTGATGGCGGCCGCGCCGATGGTGTTGCCGCCGTTGACGACGCCGGAAAAGCTGGCACCGGGGTCGACGATGACCCGGTTGGCGTTGCCGGCGGCCAGGGACACCGCTTTCAGGGTCCCGCCGATCGAGCCCGCGTTGGTCACCGTTCCGGCGCCGCCAGTGATCGCAACGCCGTAGCTTCCCCCGGTGATCGTGCCGCCGCCGAGGTTGACGACGCCGCCGCCGGCGCCGAGCAGGATGCCGGAACTGCTGAGCCCCGAAATGCTCCCCCGGTTGGTAACCGTGCCGGCACCGCCGCCCGGCACCAGGTAAATGCCCGAGATTCCACCGACAATGGTGCCGCCGCTGAGGTTGCTGAGGACGGCGGCGCCAGTCCGGACCTTAATGCCGGAGCCGGAGAGGGGGGAGGTGCCGGCGATATAGCCGGCGTTCATTAGGGTCAGCCCGCCGGACGAGACGTAGATCCCGTTGCTGTTGCCGATGATCGTGCCGGAGCCCTGGTTGTTGAGCTGGCCGCCGGCGCTGAGCACCACGCCGGTTCCGGTGCCTCCCGTGATGGCGCCGGAGTTGGTGACAGTTCCGGCGGTGGTTGAGATCTGAACACCGTTCTGCGCGCCGCCGATTGCGCCACCTGCCGTGTTGGTGACGGTGCCGCCGTTGCCGAAGATGAGTCCCTGGAACGTTTTGCCCTGGATGGTACCGCCGTTGAGCAGGGTTCCGGCGGTTGTGTTGATCGCGATGCCTTCCTGGCCGGTGATCGTGCCGGTGCTCGCGTTGGTAATGCCGCCGCCGCCGTTGAAGACGACGGCGCCGAACCTCAAGCCCCTCACGACACCTGCGTTGGTGATGGCGCCGACGCCGCCGCCCGAGGGCACATACACCCCGCCATAGCCGCCGACGATTGTGCCGGTGGCCAGGTTGGTGACGGCGACTGCGCCTCTGACTTCCTTGATCCCGTAGCCGTTGATCGTGTTGGCGCCGCCGATATAGCCGGCGTTCGATACGGTCAGGGCGGCCGAGAGGGACCCCGCGGCATAGATGCCGTCGGTTCCGCCGAAGAGCGTGCCGGACGCCTTGTTGTTGATGATGCCGCCGCTCTTGAGGGAAATGCCGAAGGACGCTGCAATGACCTGACCTGAATTCGAGACAGTCCAGGCCGCGGACGTGCCGCCATAAAAGCCCGAGGCGGTGGTGCCGAACACGTAGGCGCCAGGGGTGACGAACACGGGGTTGTTGGCGCTGGCCAGCGTGATGCCAGCCGTGGACGTCGTTCCTGAGACAATCAGACTCATGGGATTCCCCTCGATTGGCCTGGACGGCATCCATTCTGGCCAGGCGGCGGCCGTCAGCCGGCATGCTAGCGCATCCCGGCGCGGCGGGACCATGGTTTATGCGGTCGCAGGGCTGGCTTACTGACGCGTTGTTCGGCTACTCGGTCAGCGGCTGTCCGCGGCATGATCCACCTGTGGGTGCGAAGGCGCGAAATCCATTGCCGGCACACCCCGTCAGCTCTGCGCTTCTCCCACCACCGCCGGGAGTTCCGCCCCCGTCAATGTCTCCTGCGCCAGCAGGCGAGCGGCGCCGGAGTCCAGCGCGGCGCGGTTCTTCTCCAGCAAGGACATGGCCCGGGCCAGCGCCTCGCGCAGCAGGGTACGTACGGCGTCGTCGATCTCGCGGGCGGTTTGTTCGCTGTAGCGGCGGGGTTGCCAGAAGGTGCCGGGCTGGTCGAGGAAGCGACCCTGGTCGGTGTCCCAGGCAACGGGGCCGAGGGCGCCATCCATGCCGAAGCGCATGACCATGCCGCGGGCGATGTCGGTGGCTTTGGCGAGGTCGTCGGCGGCGCCGGTGGAGACGTCGGGGCCGATCAGGGTTTCCGCGGCGCGGCCGCCCATCAGCACGGCGAGGCGGGTGCGGAGTTCCTCCTGGCCCATGAGGAAGCGGTCTTCGGCGGGGTGCTGCATGGTGTAGCCGAGGGCGGCGATGCCGCGGGGGATGATCGATACTTTCTGGATGGGGTCGGCCAGCGGGAGCGCCATGGCGACCAGAGCGTGGCCCATTTCATGGAAGGCGACGATGCGGCGTTCCCGCGGGATGAGAATGCGGGAGCGCTTCTCGAGGCCGGCGACGATGCGTTCTACCGATTCGGCGAAGTCCTCCATGGCGATGGAGTCGGCCTTGCGGCGGGTGGCGCGGACGGCGGCTTCGTTGGCGAGATTGGCGAGGTCGGCGCCGGTGAAGCCGGGGGTCAGGCCGGCGATGGCTTCGAGATCGACGTCTGGCGCCAGCGGCATGTTCTTGAGGTGGACCTGGAGGATCTGGACGCGGCCCTTCTTCTCCGGGCGATCGACCAGGACCTGGCGATCGAAGCGGCCGGCGCGCAGCAAGGCGGGGTCGAGGATTTCGGGGCGGTTGGTGGCGGCGAGGATGACGATGGCGACCGAGCGGTCGAACCCGTCCATCTCGGCGAGGAGCTGGTTGAGGGTCTGCTCTTTCTCGTCCTGGCCGCCGGCAGGGGAGGCGCCGCGGGCGCGGCCGAGGGCATCGAGCTCGTCGATGAAGATAATGCAGGGGGCTTTCGCGCGGGCCTGCTCGAAAAGGTCGCGCACCCGCGCGGCGCCGACGCCGACGAACATTTCGACGAATTCGGCGCCGTTGGTGGAGAAGAACGGCACTGCGGCCTCGCCGGCCACCGCGCGAGCGAGCAGGGTCTTGCCGGTGCCGGGCGGTCCGACGAGGAGGATGCCGCGCGGGATATGGGCGCCAAGGCGGCTGTATTCGTCGGGTTTCTTGAGGAAATCGACGATTTCGTGGAGTTCCTCTTTCGCCTCGTCGACGCCGGCGACGTCATCGAAGGTCACCTTCACGTCGGTTTCGGCGACCAGCTTGGCCTTGGATTGGCCGACCGAGAGCAGGCCGCCGCTGCCGAACAGGCCGCCGCCGCGCCCGCTGGCGCCGCCGCCCATGAGGCGGGAGGCGGCGATCCAGACCCCGACGAAGAGGAGGGGCGGGACGACCCAGCCGAGCAGGGTGGAGAAGCCGGAGGTGGCGGGTGCGCCGGTGACGTCCACGCCCTTCGCCGCGAGGTCGGCCGCGACATCCTTGGGGACAATCTGGGTGACGAAGGTGGTGGCGCCGTTGGGTTGTTTCTCCTTGAAATCGCCGCGGATCTGATCTCCGGCGACGACGGCTTTGGCGATCTGGCCGGAGGCGAGGAGCTGCTGATAGCTGGTGTAGGAGATCGGCTCGCTGCCGCCATATTGCCCGACGAGGCTGAGCACCAGGAAGCTGAGGGCGATGGCCCAGGCGATCTGGATCAGCGGCAGCTTGCCCATCAATGCGCCATCAGGACGGGCAGATCGGCGCCGTTCAGCACGCGCTGGGTGAAGCCGCCGAAGACGACTTCGCGCAGGCGGCTATGGCTGTAGCCGCCCATCACCAGCAAGGTGGCGCCGGCCGTCTTGGCGGCGGACAGCAGCGCGTCGACGGGATGGCGGCCGTCGCGGTTGAGGGTTTGCACGGTGGTGGCGGCATTGTGCCAGCGGAGCGCGCGGCGCAGGCGTTCGCCGCTTTCGTCGGGGGCGTCATCACCTTCGCCGACGGTCATGATCACCACGCGCTCCGCCTTGTCGATCAGCGGCATGGCGGAGGCGACCGCGCGGGCGGCTTCTGGCGTGTCCTTCCAGGCGATGACGACGGTGCCGAGGAGGGAGGTCGGCGCGGTTTCGGGGGCGATGAGGAGGGGCTTGCCGGTGTCCATCAGGGCGGCTTCCAGCACGTCCATCGCGACATCCTCGCCTTCACGCTTGCGGCCGACCACGACGAGATCGGCGAAACGGCCATATTCGGCGACCCAGGCGCCCTCATTACCGGTCTCCACCACCATATCGGCGCACAGCCCGCCTCCGGGAGCGGCTCCGCCGGTCGGGAGGTTGGAGCGTTCGCAGAAGGCGGTGAAATTGCCCCAGGCTTTCTGCTCCTGGTCGCGCGCGTCGGATTCGAGCTTGTCGACCACGGACTGCACCGCGCCGCCGCCGCCAATGCCGCCGGCGGACATGGCGACCACCATCTCGGTGACATCGAGCCGGGTGTGGAGGAATTCGATATGGGCGCCGAAAGGTTTGGCGGCGAGCAGGGCGGTGGCGAAAACGGCGGTGTCGGTGGCGAAGCCGGTGGCGGGGACGAGGACCTGCTTATACATGTGCGTTCTCCTGGTTGATCGAACCTTAGCCCGCTTTCGGCGCGCACTTGGTGATCTGGATCAATGCGAACGAGCGTGGCAGCCGGTTCTATCCCCGGCAATTGCAACAACAGGAGTTCCGCCATGAACGCCGCAGATATCTTGACCCCCGATGTCGTCACCGTGCACCAGGACACGCCGATGCAGCAGATCGTGACCACGCTGCTGGCGCGGCGCATCAGCGGCGTGCCGGTGGTCGACGATGCCGGGACGGTTGTCGGCCTGGTCAGCGAAGGCGACCTGCTGCGCCGCGCCGAGCTGGGCACACAGAAGCGCCGTGGCTCCTGGATGACGTTCTTCACCGGCACGGCGACGCTTGCTGGTGACTATGTGCGTGCGCACGGGGAGACGGCCCGCGACATCATGACGCGCGGCGTGGTCTATGTTTCTCCCTCGACCGGCGTGGCCGAGATCGCCGATCTCATGGAGGAGCGGCGGATCAAGCGGGTGGTGGTGCTGGATAGTGGCAAGCTGGTGGGCATCGTCAGCCGCTCCAACCTGCTGCGGGCCCTGGCCTCGACGCCGGCGCAATCGGGCAGTGTCAGCGTGGGGGACGAAGAGATCCGCGCGGCGCTGTTCGCCGAATTGGCCAACCAGGCCTGGAGCAAGCGGAGCGATAACAGCGTGGTGGTCTCCGACGGGGTGGTCCATCTTTGGGGGCTGGTGACGACGCGCGACGAACAGCGGGCGCTGGAACTGGCGGCCAAGGGGGTGCCCGGCGTGAAGTCGGTGCAGAGCCACATGGTCGTGCTGTCCGAGGAGCCCTATCCGCTGTTCCCGACCTCCCTGGTGAGTTGAACCACGCCGCTTGACTCTGCCCGGCCGGGGATCGACCGTTCCTCCGGGTATCCAGGGGAGCGGGCGATGCTGGCGGGCGAGGCGGTGGTGGCGATCTGGAACGGGATCACCGAAGAGGGGCGGGCGGAGTTCTACGCCTGGCACATCCATGAGCACATGCCCGAGCGCGTCGGCATCCCCGGATTCCGGCGCGGGCGACGCTACATCGCGGCCGATGCGACGACGTTTCCCGAGTTCTTCACCCTCTACGAGACCGACACCATGCAGGTGCTGCAGGGGCAGGACTACAGCAACCGCCTGAACGCGCCGACGCCATGGACGCGCTCCGCCACTTCGCATTTCCGCGACACGTTCCGTTCGCTCGCCCGCGTGCTGGAGAGCCGCGGGCCGTGCATGGGCGGCGCGATCCTGACGGTCCGCTACGATATCGAGGAGCCCGAGGCGCTGCTGCCCGTCATCCGCGCCGCCGCCGAGGCGCCCCGCGTCACCGGTGCGCATCTCTGCGTCGCCGATCGCACCGCCTCCGGCGTGAAAACGGCGGAAGCCCAGGGGCGTACCGATATCGGCGAACCGCCGGCACAGTTCCTGATGATCGAGGCGACCGACGCCGCCGCGTTGGCGGATCTCGCACCCGATGACGCCCTGCTGGCGGCCGGCGCCACGCAGATCAGCCG